>QNYF01000221.1 GCA_003978695.1 Desulfobulbus sp.
ACAGCTATGCATCAGTCAAGCCATATTGCTGGGATTGTCATGTAGCTCCTGTCGAGTGAGCCGTTTGGAGGATATGTACTAATGGATAAGAAGAGAAGAGACTTCCTCAAGATTGCAGGTGTCTCAACACTGGCCGGGCTGGGAGGAACTGCAGTTGTTGATCAGCTAATCTCGGGTAGTAGCCCTGCTGGCGCAAATGCCGCCCATGAGGTTGATTCCGGGCATAGTGCTCACGAGGATACTGCAAAATCCGGAATCAGATGGGGCATGGTGATTGATCTGCGAAAATTCAGAGCGAATCCATCCCTTGGCGAAAAAGTCGTAAAGGTCTGTCATTCGACCCATAATGTCCCTCAATTCCCGAATAAAAAGGATGAAATTAAGTGGACATGGCTTACAGAATATGAAAAGGCTTTTACTGAGCATTCCCATTATTATAAAGATGAGCCAACTCGTGATCATGAAGTACTGGTCATGTGTAACCACTGTGACAATCCTCCCTGTGTTCGTGCCTGTCCGACGAGGGCAACATTTAAGAACAAAGAGGGCATCGTTGCCATGGACTATCATCGCTGCATTGGTTGCCGGTTCTGTATGGCCGCTTGTCCTTACGGGATGCGGAGTTTCAACTGGCGTGATCCTCGAGACGGTTTGGACATGAGTGCTATTAATAAAAAATTTCCAACCAGAATGCGTGGAGTCGTGGAAAAGTGTAATTTATGCGCAGAGCGGGTTGGTCTTGGCTTGCAGCCTGCATGTGTTGAGGCCTGCGGATCGAGTAAGGCCATGATCTTTGGCAATTTGAACGATCCCAAATCTGAAATCAGAAAGGTGCTGAAAGACAACTATACTATTCAGCGTAAGCCCTCATTGGGCACTCATCCTTCAGTCTTTTATATAGTGTGAGAGGTCGCCATGTTTGAAAAAGCACTAAAAGGAAACAGTTATTACTGGATGTGGCTTGCCTTTCTGGGTGTGCTTATGTCCATTGCCGCAATGTGTTATGTTCGGCAGTTCAATTATGGTCTGGGCTTAACCGGCATGAGCCGTGATGTCTCCTGGGGCCTCTACATCTCACAGTTTACTTTTTTAGTCGGTGTGGCTGCCGGAGGTGTGATGCTCGTTTTGCCGTACTATATTCACGATTACAAGGCGTTTGGCAAAATCACCATACTCGGTGAGTTCCTGGCCATAGCCGCATTGCTCATGTGCCTGACCTTTATTGTAGCCGATCTTGGTCAGCCCTTGCGAATGTTAAACGTTATTTTTCACGCACAGCCCGGCTCCATGCTGTTTTATGATATGATTGTTCTTAACGGATATCTGTTTTTGAATATCCTCTGCGGCTGGGTTATACTCACCTCTGAGCGTAAAGGGATTCATCCCCCCAAATGGATTTATTTCTTTGTTTACCTGTCTATACCCTTTGCTGTTTCAATTCATACCGTTACGGCTATGCTCTACTGTGGTCTGCCCGGGCGGCATTTCTGGCTTTCAGCAATTGTCGCGCCCCGGTTTCTTGCCTCAGCTTTTGCCGCTGGTCCCGCGCTGATTGTCGTTGTCGCTCTTATTCTTCGCCGGGTTGCTAATTTTGACGCAGGCAGAGAGGCTATTAATAAGATGGTGACCATCATTATTTACGCAGCTCTGATCAACGTCTTTTTTGTTGTTCTTGAGTTTTTTGTCGGCTTCTACTCAAATATTCCCGGCCATAAACATACATTACAGTATCTCTTTTTCGGACTTGAGCACCATGGGCATATCTACAATAATCTTGTCCCCTTTATGAAGGCCTTTGTTGTCCTCTTTCTTGCCGGTATAACGCTTCTCAGCCTGCCATATACAAGAAATAACAAAAATGACCTGTGGATAGGTTTGGGATGTGCCCTGATCTTTATATCATTCTGGCTTGATAAGGGTGTCGGTTTTGTACTCGGTGGCTTCGTGCCGACTCCACTTGAAGAAATTGTCGAGTACTATCCCAATATTAATGAAGTGTTTATTACCGTTGGTATCTGGGCGATGGGGGCCTTTATTCTCACGGTACTTTACAAAATAGCAATTTCAGTTGAACATGAGATTGAAGCCTGAGTGATTTTTTTCTGGCGGATTGCAGAGGCTCCTGATCTTCCCGGATCAGGAGCCTTTTTTGTTGTCCGGATTGTAACTCTTCAGGAGGGTGGTTCTGCAAGTTTTCGCACCCACCTGAAGAGTTACTTCGGATTAATCGAGCGGTCTTTTGAGACAGGGTTGCGCTCTGGTGGACACCGGATTTCATTGTCTGAAAGCAACAGTTGCCAGTTGATCGGGTGATGCCAGCGACGACCCGATAAGTTGATGTTAGCTGCGTTGAAGCGGATTATCCTGGTTTACTTACGGCAGATAAGGGCCGGAGAGATTAGGGAATTTTTCATCCCATTGATGAAAGATAGAGTTGCCAGAGTATAAATATCTGTTTCTGGAAGAACAGAAAAATTATGGCCGACAGGGCGAGGAAGGGGCCAAAAGGTATTCTGGTCTTTCCGCCTCTACCCTGTTTGATCATTGCCGCAATTCCGACAACGGACCCGGACAGGGAACTTGCAAAGACAACAAACAAAAGGCTTTGCCATCCCAGAAAGGCCCCGATCATTGCCAGAAGCTTGATGTCTCCCCCGCCCATACCCTCCCGCTTGGTGAACAGGTAGTAGCCAAAGGCGATAGCATAAAGAATCCCGCCACCGATAAGAATGCCAAGTCCGGATTGCTGCCAGCTGACAAGCGGATTGAAAAAAGATCCGGCAAAGCCAATGACAATTCCAGGTAAGCTGATGGTATCAGGGATAATCTGATGATGAATGTCTATGAAGATGATGACAAGCAATGCTGCCAGAAAGAGAAAATATAAGCCAAAGGCAAATGAAAAACCAACCTGCCTGAACAGTGCCAGAGTAAGCAGGCCCATGCAGAGTTCAACCAGTGGATACTGGGCGGAGATACGTGTTTTACAGGTGCGGCATTTTCCTCGTAAAACAAGATAACTGAGGACAGGAATGTTTTCATACCAGTGCAGTTCTGTATTGCATTCAGGGCAGTGTGATCCCGGAAAGACAATGGACTGACCGGGGTCGGGGAGTCTGAGAATAACCACGTTAAGGAAGGAACCGACAACTGCCCCAAAGAGAAAACTGAAAAAATGTATTATAATGTCCATACTTTTTTAGCCTTGTGTTTGTTCATTTATCACCAATCAGGTATAGTTCTTATCACACAGTGGGAAGGTGATTTTTTTATACTAACTATCTACTTGTATCCTTTTCTATGCCGGAGTTCCAGGAAAAATGCAGAGTTTCTGCAATTGAACAATTGGCCTCGGATGTATTCCGTCTGACTGTACACGCCCCTTTAATTGCCGGGGCTGCCCATCCCGGGCAGTTTGTCATGGTGCGGGTCGTGGATGGCTTTGATCCTCTGTTGAGGAGACCTTTCTCTATTCACCAGCAGTTTGCAGGTGGCTCTCTGAAGTTGCTTTTTAAGGTTATTGGCCAGGGAACCCATATCTTATCCGGGCTGGCAGCAGGGGATACGATCAGTCTTCTTGGCCCTTTGGGGCGGGGTTTTGATCTTGCCTGCCGGGAACCGGTGTGTCTGATTGGTGGCGGGATGGGCATTGCGCCACTTGCTTTTCTGGCAAAACGTCTGGCTCTTTCCGGCCGTGATTCGTCGTTGGATTTTGTCTTGCTGGGGGCAAGAGATGGAGACGAAGTCAGCTCGCTGGCCGATGATTTTTCCCAGCTAGGCTACACTGTTGTCCCGGCAACGGATGATGGCAGTCTTGGCCACCACGGTTTTATCCCTGAGCTGCTTGATGATGTCTTGCCGGCAGTATCCCGGGTGTACAGCTGTGGCCCTTATCCCATGATGCGAACTGTTGTGGCAAAATGCCAGAAAGCAGATGTTGTGTGCCAGGTATCGCTGGAAACCCATATGGCCTGCGGACTCGGAGCCTGCCTGGGCTGCACGGTCCAGGGAAATAGCGGTCAGTACGTTCATGTGTGTAAACAGGGGCCTGTTTTTTATTCCGGGGAGGTCGCATGGACAGAATAATTCCAGATAATGAATGTGACCTGAGAGTAAATATAGGAAGACTCCGGCTGCGCAACCCGGTCATGACGGCTTCCGGCACCTTTGGCTATGCTCGTGAGTTCAGCAATCTTGTCAATCTGCACCGTCTTGGAGGGATTGTGGTCAAGGGAATTTCTCTTGAGGCAAGACCTGGCAATCCTCCGCCACGTGTTGTGGAAACAGCGTGCGGCATGCTCAATGCTATTGGTCTTGAAAATGTTGGTGTAGAGCGTTTTATTACAGAAAAAGTCCCCTTTTTGCGTAACCTGGACTGCCCGGTTGTGGTCAATATTCTTGGCGATTCAGTAGAAGAGTATCAGCAAATAGCGCATCGGCTTAACGAGGTGGATGGTATCAGCGCTCTTGAGGTTAATATATCCTGTCCCAATGTCAAAAAAGGGGGTGTGGCCTTTGGTACAGTCCCGGAGATGGCGGCCAGGGTTACCGCAGCTGTTCGCAAGGCAACCAGCTTACCCGTTATTATTAAACTTTCGCCAAATGTTACCGATATTGTCCAGATGGCCAGGGCTGTTGAAGAGGCTGGGGCTGACTGTGTATCGTTGGTTAATACCCTGATCGGGATGGCCATTGACCCGCAGACCCGCAGACCCAAACTTGCCAATGTAATTGGTGGGCTTTCCGGCCCGGCCATAAAACCGGTGGCTCTTCGAATGGTCTGGCAGGTGGCGTCAAATGTGTCTATCCCCGTGATTGGCATAGGTGGCATTACCACAGCAAGTGACGCACTGGAATTTTTGCTGGCAGGAGCAACTGCGATTCAGGTGGGAACAGCAAATTTTTATGAACCAAGAGCTGCGGAGCAGATCATTGCGGGGCTTAAAAATTATCTGCACGAGCAGAAAGAGTTGAGTATTTGCGATATAATCGGCACCGTTCAGACAGGATGACACCATGACCAGGGGAAAAATCTGTGTATCCATAGCAGCGCAAGATGCCAAAAGTGTTTCTGCGCAAGTTCGGGCAATAGCTGATTGTGTTGATGTTGTTGAAGTTCGGCTGGACGCCATGGCAGAGCCGGAGGTCGCAAAGTGTTGTTCACTTCTGCAGAAACCTCTGCTCTTTACCAATCGGCCTCTATGGGAAGGGGGAGAGTTTGCCGGATTCGAAGACGACCGAATTGCTCCGCTCTTTACCGCGATTGAGCTGCAGGCGGCCTATGTCGATTTCGAGTTGCGTGCCGATCCTCTGCTGAGAAAACAGTTGTTGCAGGCCATGGAGAGTGCTCCCACCCGGATGATTGTGTCCTGGCATGATTTCAAGTCAACTCCTGCCGATTCCGATCTGGAAGATATTTTACAGCAGATGCTGAAGAGCGGAGCGCATATAGGTAAGATTGTTACAACAGCAGCTGAGAAAACAGATCTGTTGCGGTTGATTAAGCTACAGGAGAAAGCGCTTGCAAAGGAGTTTTCATTGAGTTGTTTTGCCATGGGGGAAGTCGGTCGTATCAGCCGTCTGGCAACACTGTACATGGGCGGTTACATGAGCTACGGCGCGGTGAATGCGTCCCAGGCGACAGCACCTGGCCAACTTTCTGTCAGGCAGCTGCATGCATTATGTGAACAGTTTGAAAAGGTGGAAAGTGAAGATTAACGGCTCCTCAACCCTGCACGGTATTATTGGTAATCCGGTACATCATTCTTTGAGTCCTGCAATGCATAATGCGGCATTTGTCGCCATGGGAAAAAATAGCCTGTATGTTCCCATGCAGGTGGAACATGTTGCAGAGGCCATAGACGGGCTCGCCGCCCTTGGCTTTGTCGGGGTTTCAGTCACTGTACCCCATAAAGAAACCGTGATGCAGTATCTTGATGAAATTGATCCGGTCGCTGAAAAAATTGGTGCTGTTAACACAATTCTTTTTCGCAGCCATCCTGAAAACAGCCAACGTGTCAGCCGGGGATTTAACACTGACTGGCTTGGCTCTAATATGGCCCTTGCCGAAGTGATGAAGTTACCTGGCGGCAGAGTTCTTGTTCTGGGAGCCGGCGGGGCGGCCAAGGCTGTTGGTTTTGGTCTGGTTGAGGCCGGGGCTGAGGTCATAATTACCAACCGGAGTGAAGAACGGGGCAGAGAACTTGCTCACTGGCTGGGCTGTGGTTTTTGCCTGCCGGGTGATCTGGGCAGCATAACTGGAACAGCCATTGTCAACACAACATCTGTTGGCATGGTACCTGATATTTCCGCTCTTCCCTGCGATCCGGCATTGCTGAGAAATTTTTCGGTGGCAATGGATATTGTGTATGCTCCTTTGGAAACAGCATTTTTACGCGAGGCAACATCTGCCGGTTGTACAACAGTTGACGGACTGACCATGCTGCTTTATCAGGGAGCAGCCCAGTGGAAAATCTGGACAGGGGAGCAGCCCCCCCGTGATGTTATGCGGGCAGCTCTACTTAAAGAATTACAAGGTCGTTAACAGCAGTAGTGGTACTCCTTACTTTTTTAAAGAAATACTCCTTTTCACAAACCTGACAAACATAAATTTATGATCGAATTAACACCAGTACACTCTCTTGACGCCGTTGTCACCGTGCCCGGTTCAAAAAGTCTCACCCAACGAGCATTGATAGCGGCAGCTCTTGCCAACGGTCAGTCAACCCTTGCAGGTCCTCTTGCAAGCGAGGACACTGCCCGCACCATGGACGCCCTCAGGTTGATGGGGATTGATGTCGATGACAGCGATCCAGGAAAGTGGAAAGTTCAGGGCAAAGGGGGCATTATTGCCGAGCCTGAAAAGGATATATATCTTGGTAATAACGGTACCGCCACCCGTTTTTTGACATCAGTTGCGGCTCTGGGGCAGGGGAGGTTTGCGGTTACCGGCGACGAACGGATGGCCAGCCGCCCTATCGGACCGCTTATGCATGCGCTACGTGGCTGGGGTGTGGATATTCAAAGCCAGGCAGGAACAGACTGCCCTCCGTTAATCATTAAGGCCTCTGGTCTCAGCGGCGGTAAAACGGTCTTGACAGAGGGGAAATCAAGTCAGTATCTTTCCTCGTTGCTGCTTGTTGCTCCCTATGCCCGGCAGATGGCTGAACTTGAAGTACAGGGGGAGGTGTTGTCGCTCCCCTACGTCAAGATGACCCTCTCCGTGATGGCTGATTTTGGTATTCAGGCTGAAGTCTCTCCGGCATTTGATTTTTTCCGTATTCCCCAGGGAAGATATTCAGCCATTGATTATACCATAGAAGGTGATGCATCGGGCGCTTCCTATTTCTGGGCGGCAGCGGCAGTTACCGGAGGGAGCGTGACTGTTGCCAATGTCCCTGTACCGTCCTTGCAGGGCGACGCTGATCTTGTTCCCCTGCTGGCCAGGATGGGATGTGATGTGAGCCTGAAAAATGGTGGGATTACCGTTCAGGGGCCGGAATTGCTCCACGGTATTGAAGTCGATATGGCCAACATGCCCGATGTCGTGCCAACGCTGGCAGTGGTCGCCGCTTTTGCGGAGGGCACGACTGTCATTAGCAATATTGCTCATTTACGCATCAAGGAATGCGATCGATTAAGCGCCATGGTGACAGAACTCTCGAAGATGGGGGCTGATGTTACAGAAGAGGATGACCGCATGTTAATTCACGGCCGGGCAGGAGGAAGCAATCTGCATGGTGCAGAAATAAAGACCTACGAGGACCACCGTATTGCGATGTGCTTTGGCGTGGCCGGATTACGGGTAGCCGGGGTGCAGATTAAGGATGAAAACTGCGTGGTGAAGTCGTTTCCTGATTTTTGGTCTCGTTTTCAGGAAATGCTGTAGAAATGGTAACTATTCAGGTAGCACCACGATTTTAGCATAACGTGTGGTAACGTGTGGTCTGTAACTGTTCAGATGTGCCCCATATTGTGGCAAGCAGGCCAACGAACTATAGCCCGCCTATGTGAGGCGGCCTGATTGCCGCAAGATGGGGTGCAGCTGAATAGTTACCGTAGAAATACCCTTTCAGCCTGATGGTCTGTTCAGCTCAGTGGTTGTCGGTGTTGATGATGACAAGGATCTGGTCTCCTGGTTTGCATTTTGTCTGTTGAGCGGCATTTCCTTTGTTCATGGCTATTTCCAGGTAGCCGGAACTGTCAACAAGAGCAACCAGATTTCCAGCTGCAACATCTGAGTAGGTGTTGGAAATAGTGTTGACCTGATGCCCTTTGAGGCGGATGCCGCCAAAGTCCATAGGTTGGAAAGTGCTTAAATCCCCGGTGGTAATGTTTGACCGGATATTGCCAAAGCGATCAATGTGCAGAATCTGGCCCTCAATTTTGTTTTCTGTAATGACAG
>QNYF01000203.1 GCA_003978695.1 Desulfobulbus sp.
ACAGCATATTCTTCAGGTTGAGGCCGCATATTATCCTTAATAAACTGAACAAAATCTTTCTCTGAGTCGATAAAATAAATATCTTTGTTTCGTTCTATGGTCTCACCAAGAGTGGTCGTAAAGGTCAAGTCTTCATTTGCCTCTTCCCAATTCATGTAATGACCTGGCAGGACAAGAAAATTATGATCAAGTCTTTTGACAAGGTTCATGGATTTGTACAACAGGCCCGCCCATTCCTCAGCTTTTCCACCGAGGTCAGGTCGTCCGATGGATGAAATAAACACCATATCACCAGAGATCATGAATTTATTGTCAACAATATAGCTGGTTGAGCCAGGTGTGTGCCCGGGTGTGAACAGAACAGATACCTCTGGACCGTTATGTGAAAAAGTATGTGTTTCACCATCCTCAAGGGGAATAAATGGATTTTTTGAACCTTCGAAATCACCGTCACCTAAAAATGCTGCACCGGTTTTTTCAGAAATAATTCGAGAACCGGAAATATAATCAGCCTGTAAATGGGTTTCAAATGTTTTAATTATTTTGCATCCTTTACTCTTAGCAAAAGTAAGATAGAAATCAATATTACGTGATGGATCAAAGATCATAATTTCGTTGCCGGATTTCAACCCATACGAACATGAGGCTTTACCGGGGCGAATAAACTGGTAAAGCTCATATTCATCATTTACCTCTATCACCTTGGGAATGAGCATGTTTCCCCAGGTTTTTATACCCCCGGAAAGATAACCAACATCCTCATAGCCGTGCTTTTCAAGAATTTCTGCTACGTATTTTGCTGATCCTTCCTTGGCACAGACAATGCGAATCCTTCTACCCCGAGGAATTTTGGCGACGGACTCCTCTTCAATTTCCATGTAATCGTAATATGAAACATTTTTCATCTCAAAAGGATATGGGCTTTCAATCTGGAACCGTGAAAAATCTTTGTCATTTCTTACGTCAAGGACAAAAATATCTTCTTTTGAAGAAAGCCATTCAAAGAGCTCCTGTGCTTCATAGCTGAAAATTGCCATTTACTTAACCTCCAAAACTGGAAACGTGTTTAATTAATGATAAGTGACTATTTTAATAATAGTATTTGTTATTATTTTTGTCCATTAAATAGTGGTAAAAGTTTTTACCTTTTAACCTTCTGAATTAGTAGGTTTTTTTGAGATATTATTTTTTCCGATATTCAGATAATAATGATAAAGAAATATAAAACACAATGTTAGTCTGGTTCATTTTTTTTTATATTTCATTGTTGAGTTTCTTTTTGTATATCTTTTTATTTTTTTTTGTTGCCATTCAGGCATTTTATGTGATTATCATTAATAGAGTTTATTTTTTTGAGTACTGGTGCCGATTTAAAGTTACTTACCAGATTTTGAGGAACATCCATGTCTCTTCACTTTTTTTTTAGAAATTAATAAAGGCTCGTAGTTGGGAATCACGTCTTGGCTCCTCAAAATGGAAGTATTTTGGAACTATTCAGGTGTGTGCGAGAAACTTGCAGAACCACCGTCTTGTAAATGTTCAGGAGTGCCTTAGATTCGGAGTCTACGCTTCCTTTTTACTTAAGCCTGTGAGGCGTGTGCTACTTACGCAGGCTTACATGGAGGAAGAGGTCAGCGTAGACTCCGTGAGGTGCTCCTGAATTGTTCGTATTTTTTAATGATGAATGTTGCTTAAAACAGGTCTTGGTGAAAGAATTACTACCACCGTCATGATTGCTTATTTATACGGAGAAAATAAATGACAAAGATTAAGAACAAGCTGTTACTCGCTTTTATCCTGATATCACTCATACCACTCATCGTACTCGGAGGATATGGTTTAACGACAATCAGTGGTTCTTTGGAATCTGCCAGCACCGCAAAACTGAGCGATAAGGTCTCTCTTTATTCGTTAGAGGTGCAGGATTTTCTAAAAAATGTATCTAATGATCTTTTTTATTTACGTGATTCAGTCACGTTGAATTCTCTGGTCAATGCGCTTGCAGGTGACGATATCCTTAATTCGTCAACCGCTGTCAAAAACCTGGAAAAAGACTTTCTCGCTTTTTCAAAACAGAAAAAGATTTATTATCAGGTACGTTTTCTAAATGCCGACGGTATGGAAGTTGTTCGTGTTGACCGTAATGAAGGAGAGAGTACAATTATTGCCAAGAACAGGCTTCAGAATAAAAAAACACGGTATTATTTTGCCGATACTGCGAAATTAGGTCATGGAAAATTAATGATTTCGCCCCTTGACCTTAATCGTGAAAGAGGGGAAGTCGAACGTCCTCTTCGTCCGGTAATCCGGTATGGTACTCCTGTTTTTGATAAGAGCAACAAACTACAGGGGATTGTTCTTTTTAACGTGTTAGCAGATAATTTCCTTGAGTTCCTTCAGAAAGAACAGAAAGGTAAAGAACAGCTGTTCTTTATTGATTCTAAGGGTTTTTATTATTCAAATCCTGAGAGTGGTAAGGCCTGGGGCTCTCCGGCAGACCTGGACACTGGTTATAATTTTGCAAAAGATTATCCTGAAGCTTCAAGTATGGTAATGGGGAATACATCTCCTCAGAACGTCAAGGTTGCCGAACACATAGTTGCGAGTTCTCCGGTTTTTCTTGATAAAAGAAAGAGTAAATTGCTGGGAACCATAGTTAATGTAGCCAAGACAAAAGATGTATTAAGCACTGTTGACACGTTTCGTAATATATTTTTGTTGATTGGAGCAGTAGTCTTTCTGGCTACTTTATTCTTAGCAATGGGGCTTGCAAAATCTATTACCAGTCCTTTGGTGTATTTGACTGACGCAACGATGAATATGAGTAAAGGTAAACTCGCAGAACCCATTGCTGTAACCACTAAAGATGAAACAAAATTATTGGCAGAGGCTATCGAGAGATTGCGTAAGTCTATGATAATTCTTCTTAAAAGGAAGAAGTAATAACAGAGCATTTTCGCTGTATACGGGCTGCCAGCTTTATGGTAGCCCTACAAAAGAGTTTGTGAATTTTGCTCAAAAGAGATTTAAATGGGTAGCGGTCAGAAAACAGATAATCAGCTTTGGAATGTACAGGTCTCAATTGCCAAGGGGGCCGCGAAGATGTCTCAGCCCTCTCTTGCAAAGTTACATCATGAGGTGCTTGAAGAGTTGGGCAAACCTCCAAGTCAGGAGTTGATTGATTATTTTCTGACCCTTATTGATATTCCTGAAAAAGAAGTACAAGCGTACTACAGGTATATCGGTAAAGAAAAAGGGAATTTAAATAGAGATAACAGAGAGGCTGCGCCCGACGATTTAATAAAAAAAATAGCACACGATGATGCTCCCTCAGTTTTAAAGTTTCGCCAGGCATACGTGCAACTCTACAAGGCTGATCCATCCGAAGAAATTATCAAATGTTTCCTTCGAGAAGCTCAAGGCACAGCAAAGACCAGTGTTGAGAAGGGAGAAAATCAGCTCCACCTTAATTACGCTGACTCGGTAGCCAGAAGTCCGCAACCGACAGTATTGAAGTTGAGAAAGGGGTTTATTAATCAATTTGGCTTTCCTCCGTCTGAGGAAATAACAAAATATTTTTTAAAGGCTATACTTGATTCTCCAACAGTAGGAGAGGATTCAGAAGAGCTTGAAGCGAAAATCAATTTTGCTCAAACAGTGGCAAAGGGGTTGATCTCGACAGTGCTGCAATTTCGTCAGGCATACAAAAAAGTTTATGGTGAACAACCGACGCCTGAGATCATCGATGTCTTTATAAAAAGTTTACCCAGAAATTGAACGATATGTATTAGAGTTTTTTTAACTGTTGTTTTTTAGCAACGCTTCAGGTGTACCTCTTTTTTGTTCATTTAAGCCTCTTGAGTAAGCAAGTACGCTTTTCTAGGTCTTAAATGAACAGGGTATGCGTAGACTCCGACCCTGAGACACTCTGTGAACAGTTACAGACCACACGTTATGCCAAAGTCGTGGTGCAACCTGAATAGTTACGAAATAATATTGTAAATTTCTCCTAAGGAAACAGCCCATGTATCAATCATTACTGCCGACAGTTAAACCGCTCATATTTGAAGGAAAAAGCGGGGTATTGCAAATAGATTATAAATATAACGATACCGCTAAGCTCTATGTTAAAGAGGGTATTATCGAGCAGGTTGAAACTCATTCCCAGAAGGGGAAGCGAGCTGCTTCAATGTGTATGCAGTGGCTCAGTTTCACTACATCGTTTAAGGAAGGGGCTCAAGGTGAATACACTCTCGACCCGGAAATCGACACTATGTCTCTTTTGTCATTTCTTGAAAAAACAGCAAAAAATATTGATGTTATTAATAATAATATACCATCAAATGATACCATTTATAGAGTTGACACAGATAAGCTTAACGCTGCTAAGAATCTCAATGCAAAAGACCTTAAAGTGGCATTACTCTTTGATGGTCAACGCAGTTTAACGAACATTATTCCATTGTCCGGTCAATCAGAACTTGCTCTTCTCACAAGAACCTGCCGCCTGATTCTCGCAGGCGTCGCCATGGAAGGTGCATCAAAAAATATTCTGCCAGATCATGAGCGAGGTGTTTTTCTTGATGGACTCAATGATAAATTAATGGACATGGTAGGGCCTGCGGCCTCCGTTCTTATTGATGATGCCTTTGACGAGATTCAGGCGAGTCCGGAATCCCTGGCCAAAGAGGATTTGACACCATTGCTCAACACCATTGGCAGTCAGCTTGAAGATGATGAAGCAACCGCATTAATTCAATGGGGGGCGGAATATATATAACCTAATATGCGCATACCTGACGTGCCTCGCCCAAATTTTTGCTGTTTCGAAATTGCCAGGATTTTAAGAGGGTAAATCTGTTATCGCTGATACTATTGATTGTTATAAATATATGATAAAATGTGTTCGCACATTTTTTTCTTAGGGTTTGCTCTTCAATAAATAGCCTTCCATCTTCCTTGTCTTTCCAGCTATTCTCGGCGATGCACAAAGCAGTTACTGCACGCTTCCACGCAATGACTAAAATTATGCGCAATATGTAAATTTATTTCGTCGCAAGTCCTCAGCCGTGCCTATGCCAATCAATGCGCTGTCTTCCCGAACTGGTTCTCCCTGACTCCCCCCCGACACTCTAGCGTCTCAGAGTCTTCTGAAGATATTTACAGGTCCATTCTTTTATTAACGTCTCTCTGCCTAGAGATCATATTTTTGTAGTTAATGGCTTAAAAATGACTTGCTTTGATAACGACGGATAGGTCATTATTGCATTATGGTTGATCGGCTGAAAAAATCGAAACTACTTTTAGGCCTTTTTTGGCTTTTTCTTCTGCTTCTCTTTGCGCTGCTCCTGGTTTTTACTGGTCGCTGGACAAGACAATTGGAGCTCAATCGAATAGCGACAAAAGCTGAAGACTCTTTAAATGTTTATACAGGTGATTTGCTGATTGAACTGGATAAATTTGAAGCTTTACCTTTTATCCTTGCCAGAAATCCGCCTTTTCTCCAACTCCTTTTGGATCCCCACAACAAAAAGAATCGTCAAGCCGTCAACGCTGAACTTGAAAGAATTAATGGACTTGCAGAGACGTCTGCTGTGTATATTATTGATGCCCGGGGGAAAACTCTGGCTGCCAGTAACTGGAACGAGAAAGTGTCTTTTATTGGGGAAGACTTAAGTTTCCGCCCCTACTTTAAGCAGGCTCTACAGGGGAGGCCGGGTCGGTATTATGCTTTGGGAAATACATCTAAAATCCGTGGATACTATTTTGCTGCGCCCATGTACAACGGTAAAAAGATTCTTGGAGTAATGACGGTAAAGGTTCTTCTACAGCGTTTTGAAGATAACTGGGCCAAGGGGTTTGAGAAGGTCGTCGTGACTGATCCGCAAGGAGTTATTTTTATATCGAGTCATTATCCCTGGAGATTTCAATCATTGTCCCCGTTGAGTAATGACAAGATACGTGAGCTGAAAAGAAGTCAGCGTTATGGTGATATTTCACCTCAATCCTTAAGTACAGGAGCAGTGTCTTCCAATAAAAATGGTTTGCATTTCATTTCACTTAAGTCAGGAAGTCTTCCTTATGTAAAAACAGGGAATCAGCCCCGAACAGATCAGCTTTATTTGATCAGTTCACAGGAAATGACAGACGCAGGATGGACAGTCCATATCCTTTCAGACATCTCTCATGTTGAAATTCAAGTGCGAAATGTTGTGTTGCTGGTGGCTTTTCTCCTTGTTATTCTTTTCCTGAGCGGGGCGCTTTTGTATAATAAAAGACAGTCTGGTCTTAAACAAAAAGAGATTGAATTACAGGCTCATGAGGTGCTGCAGGAACTCAATGCCCAACTCGAACACCGGGTTCAGGCTAGAACTCAGGAGTTAACTCTTGCCAATACTCACTTGACCCGAGAAGTGCAGGAAAGAAGAAGAACAGAAAAAGCGTTGCGAGATACCCATGAAGAACTCATTCAGGCTGGAAAACTCGCAGCAATTGGTCAGATGGCGGCCAGTATAACTCATGAAATCAGCCAGCCCCTGGCTGCAATACGAATGTATTCAGAAAACTCACTGGTCCTTCTTGATGAGAACCAGCCAGACCAGGTCAGGGTTAATCTTGAAGATATAACTGAACTGGTTGTCAAAATGTCACACATCACAACCCATCTTAAGTCTTTCGCCCGGAAATCAAAAGCCACTCTGGAGTCAGTTGACCTGGAACTGATTATTCATAATGTCATTATTCTCCTTTCAATGGAACTTGAAAAATCAAACATTGACCTTCATAATCATGTGAAAACTGGGGTATTTGTTCTGGCAGATCAGTTGAGACTTGAGCAGGTTTTTATGAATGTCATTTCCAATGCACTTGACGCGATTGAGGGAAGTGCTGATAAGGTTATTGAAATTTATGTAGTAGATCAAAAGAATTTTATTGAAGTGAATATTCATGATTCCGGGTCCGGAATTCAGGATAATGATTTAAAGTCGATTTTTGAACCATTTTTTACCAAAAAGAAACGGGGAAAGGGACTTGGATTGGGTTTATCCTTGACAGAATCAATCATTAATGATTTTGGTGGTCGAATTCTGGCAGAAAATCATCCTGAAGGCGGCGCTGTTTTCAGGATTCTACTCAAAAAAGGTCTTCTTCAATCGTAGAGGAACAGATGAAAAAAACCGGCAGAGTTGTACTGGTCGATAACGACCCCCATGTTTGCAGGGCCGCGGGGCAAACCCTGCAACTTGCCGGTTTTGAAACGCTTTCTTTTCAGGATGCTGTTGCCGCCCTTGAAGTGATTACTCCTGATTGGCCGGGAGTCATTGTCACTGACGTACGGATGGACCCTCTGGATGGTTTTCAGTTTTTAGAGCAGGTCATGGCCCGGGATACTGATTTGCCGGTTATCATGATAACCGGGCACGGAGAAGTGAGTATGGCGGTCGATGCCATGCGTAAAGGTGCGTACGATTTTATAGAAAAACCCTTATCCACCACTCATTTAATAGATGTAGTTTCCCGGGCACAGGAAAAGAGAAATCTCGTCCTGGACAATCGTGCTCTTCGTGCCCGAATAGATGAAAAGGAGGAGCTTGAATCAATAATAATTGGCAGAAGCGTCAGTATCGCTCAGTTGAGGAGAACAATTCTTAATATTGCTGATACAGATACGGATGTTCTCATCCAGGGAGAGACAGGAACCGGTAAAGAACTTGTCTCCCGATGTCTCCATGAACAATCACGTCGGTGTAATAAACAATTTGTTGCTATCAACTGTGGCGCAATTGCAGAGACCATCATAGAAAATGAATTGTTTGGACACGATCCCGGTGCCTTTACAGGTGCCGATAAAGTGTATATCGGAAAATTTGAACAGGCAGATGGGGG
>QNYF01000173.1 GCA_003978695.1 Desulfobulbus sp.
AGGCAATCCGTTAAGAGCAAAGGATATGTGAACTATAAATGGTGCCGGAGGTCGGAGTCGAACCGACACGGGCGCAAGGCCCGCTGGATTTTGAGTCCAGTGCGTCTACCAGTTTCACCACTCCGGCTTGGGGTAAGTGCACCACTAATACTGCAACTTGCTTTTTGCTGTCAAGGATAATCACCAGTCAACTCAACCTTGCTCTCTTTAAGAGAGTACCGTAAAATGTTTGACAGGCAAAAGTACACCCTGTACATTCCGACTCCCGGTCATTTTGAACTAAACGTAACTTCAGGTAACACCACGACTTTGGCATAACGTGTGGTCTGTAACTGTTCAGCTGCACCCCATATTGTAGCAATATGGGGTGCAGCTGAATAGTTACAACTAAACATTCAGTTCATCAACTCTGCCCTCACCCAAACCACATGCTCTCAATGCTGTTTGCTGGAATAATTTTTTTCCTTGCCGGATTTGTTCAGGGATTGACCGGGTTCGGATCAGCCCTTGTTGCTATTCCGCTGTTAAGTTTCATTTTTGATATCAGGACAGCGGTCCCCCTGTGCATGCTCAACGGGGTGGTTATCACCGCGTACATGACTTTTACCCTACGATACCACCTTGACCGTGAAAAAATATTACCTCTTCTGACAGGGGCCTTACCGGGTATTCTGGTGGGGGTATATTTGCTCAAAAATAGTGACGAGTCATTTATCCGCTGCGGAATCGGCGCATTACTGATAGCATACAGCCTCTACAATCTTGTCGCCAGTCCCAGGCCGCTCAATCCAGGTAAAGCCTGGGGGTATGTAGCCGGATTTCTCACCGGTACCATTGGGGCAGCATTCAGTGCCGGCGGTCCTCCCGCCATTATTTACAGCACTCTGACCTCATGGTCAAAAGACGAGATCAAGGCCACGCTCACCGGGTTTTTCCTGGTTATCGGCACCCTTACCGCCGCAATGCACGCCCTGACCGGCATTACTACCCTGGACACACTTCAGATTTTTGCCGTGACCATGCCGTTTGTTCTTACCGGGACAATCACCGGTTCAAAGGTTTCCGACAAAATCAACCGTAAAACCTATCTGAACATTATTTACTGGTTCCTCATGGCAATGGGAGCGCTGATGATATGGAGTTGATTGTGTAACTCCTGGTGTAACTGCTTGATTTAATGATGGGAAATCGCATTTTTTTTGGGGAGGGGGTGACGTTTTTGACGATTTGTGGTAATGGTTAATCATGTAACCCGTTAAAATAACATGATTAACCATTTTTCGGAGTCGCAAAAACGATGCGAAAAGCACGCATTCAGCAGTTACCCCTGGCAGAGGCAACCCCTGACCACCCCAAAGCGAAGGAGTTGGCAAAGATCAGCGAGATTCTTGACCGGAACAATAGCATATGCGATCTGGTCTTTCAAGAAATCGGTACGGCAGGCAGCGAAACCGGTGCCAACGGCATGACTGCCGAGCAGGTACTTCGAGCAGCAATTATCAAGCAGATAGGTAACCATTCAGCGTAATTTCTACGCATTCCAATATTAATGCATAGAATCCGGCACATCACCTTTGAACAAAAACGCCAAGGCTGTTGTTGACGCGATATCCTGTTTACGACAAGAAGAAATATAACTGCGAATCCGACAGAAAAACTGTGCACCTTCTTCTGAGCGAAAACAGCCTGATATCTTCTGCTGTACCTTGGTCATCTTGATATCATTCTCACCAAGGTTGTTGGTGAATGAAACGATTTCATTATCCATAAATCTCAATGTATCTTCTTCGAAATTTTGCAGTCTCCCCAGAAGATTCCGAGATCTTGTTCTTTTAAGACGTCCCCGTTTGCCTTTTCTTGTCGCTTCATCCGGTGGCGGACTTTCTTGTTCTGCTTCTTTTAGAATTTCGCGGTATCTCTGACAGTATTTCTTCGAATCGTGTGCTGCCAGCTTTCCGCCTGCACCATTTACGGCTCTGTTTATTTCTTCAAGCAATTTTATGAGCTTTTCGGCCCAGTTTTGATTGTCCTGTTCCCAGGCTCTTGTCAATTCCCGTAAATGATGGGCATTGCATAACGCAAGGGTACAATCATATTTGTAGTACGGCTTCCAATGGTCGTGGCACAAGAAACACTCTTCAGTAACGGCTCCAGATACTGCAAAGTAATGATCTTCTGCAGGGTTATGGCTGCGGTCCAACCGCCGTGCGTCTGCACCAGGTGACCAACAACTGCCGTATGGTGACGATCAATAAACTCTGTCGTGGACTTCAAGAGGCAGGGGTAAGCCCTTCCGGCACGATATTATGATGCCATACAAACCTGATCGTCGGAGCGTATTCCTTGAAGTTTCATACTTCCTTTTCAGGCCATTTCCATGCCCACCAGATAATGAATGACATACAGATGACTTCTATTATTGCAAAAAAAATATAATGAGGATATGTCGAGCCACCGCCGATAACAAACGTAATAGTTATTCCCCCTGCGATGATGTTTGCCCGGCGATTTGCCCCATACTTCAATAGCCGGGACAGGAAAATCATAGCAATCGGAATTTCCAGGACGATTGCGGCTATCAACATCAATGCCTGCGTAGCCTGAAACTCCGGTGTGTGTCCTGTCGAGAATTCCAGCATAAATGAAAAAATATCCGCAAAAGCAATGTTCAACATTACAACTATCCATAATGTTGAAAGCTTCACCTTTATATCCATGTGCATGCGTTTTTTGTTGTCTTCATTTTTTCTTCCTCTAAACGATATTGACGGCATCTTTTCAGGTAAAACCAATCTGACAAACCATTTCCGCAATTTTACAGAGTTACCGACGTATTAAATCCTTTAACTATCAACCAGAGAGCCAAGACCATTTCCTGTATAGCCAGAGGAGCGTATAGAATTTCCCATTCAATATTGAACATGCCTGACAGCGGTACGGCCAGATACAGGACCGCTCCAGCAAGTCCCCAGACTGACAGCCACCGGGGAATGAATCTTGACTGATAGAAGACATAATAGATCATCATCGCCCCCAGACTGAAAACAATGGCCAGGATTTGACCAATTTGATCACCCGCCCTTATAAGAAGCGTGCCAAGAAGCTGAAAACAAAAATCTTTCGGGGGCTCTGCATTCACATATTCATGACTCAACGATAAGAGCAACAGCCAGCTGATCACAAGAGCAATATACAGAAAAGCCTCAAGCACTCCCCGAAAAACAACGGCACCAAGAGCTAAGGTTTCATTATACTTTTTAAAAACTGGAAACAGCAGAACAGGAACCATGGCAAGGGCAAGTCCCATGGTTAACACCAGGAGTATTCCTGTTACAAAATCATTCGTGTTTGCCGAAATTTCAGTCAGATAATCCGGGCTTCCCAGAATCGATCCCGTAAAGGCAACACTCAACATACCTGCAACAGTGCCAATAATTAACATCACTCCAACAGTTCGTGCTCTCTTTCGCTCAACATCCATTGCATTCTCCTTTCTTTGCCGGTTTTCCCGTAAATAAATGTTGCGGATTCAGTCGGTTAAAAAATCGAAGATCATCTCCAACATTGATCAATACCGGAACAATGAGCAACGTCACTGGTGTTGCAAAGAGTTCTCCCCAGGCTATGGACAGGGCTGCCGGTATCAGGTACTGCGCCTGTTCAGAAGTTTCTAAGAGCAGCGGTATCAGGCCGCAGACCGTGGTTGCGGTGGTGAGAAAAATTGCCCGGAATCGGCTTCCCCCGGCCTGTATTAACGAAACTTGCAGCTTTTCACCTCTTTGCTTCAACGCATTGAACCTGGTCATCATCACCAGGCTGTCATTGACAACCACTCCCATGACAACCATCATGCCGAAAAATGAAAGAATAGAGAGCGAAGTCCCGGTGAAGAGGTGGCCCACTACAGCGCCCACAAAACCAAAAGGAATGACCGACATTATCACAAAGGGCTGCCAGTAGGATTTTAACGGAACCGCAAGCAGGGAATAGATCAAGAGGAGTATCATGAGGGTGATACGCACCATACCTCCTTTGAGTTCGCTGATCTCTTCAAGCTCTCCAGCGCCCCTGATATTAACTCCCGGATAAAGCTGTTTGAATTCTGGTTTTATATGTTCCTCGATCCACTTGAATGCTTCACTCGGGCCTATGATTTTCTTGTCCAGAGAGGCATGTATGCTGGCCACCCGTCTGCCATTCTGTCGCAGCACAACAGAGGGGGTAGAACCTGTTTTTATGGAAGCTACGGAAGAAAGGGGGATCCACTGACCCTTTTCTGTTTGAATACGAATTTTCAGAAGATCTTCTGTATACCGTCGTCGCTGTTTTTTATACTTTATAAATACCCTCACCTCTTCGCCATCCCGCGGCACACGCTGAACCTCCAGCCCGCCAAAACCATCGCCAATCTGCTGCGCGAGATCCTCTGCGGTGAGTCCCAGATGTCTTGCCGCCGGTTTCAGTTTCAACCGTATCTGTGGTTTGCCCTGCTTGATATCGTCACGGATATCGCTGACGCCATCCAGCTTGGCCAGGGATTTTGCAAAGTGGGTGGCAGCACTCTCGAGTACAGCTTCATCACGACTGTCAAGTTCAATATCAAATCCTCCGGTTGACTCAAGTGACCCGCTGAAGCTCAGGGATTCGACGCCTTCCAGCACTCCAACCTTTTTTCGCCATCTGGCCAGTGTCTCCATGGTCTTCAGTTGCCGTTTATCCTCTGGTTGCAGTTCTGCAAAAATCAGAGCCGTGAGAGGCCCGGTCATGGCAGTCATGATTTTGGCAAGAGGAGGAGCTTTAGTATGTAATTCGGCCTCTACCTCACTATTCAACTCCGTTGCCGCCTGTTCAATGGCATCAATATTGGTATGTGTCAGGCTCAGAGGACTGCCGCCAACCATCTCCAGTGTTACAGAAATGATCTGTCCCGGCACTTCAGGAAAAAAGACCGTTCGCACCCAGCCGTTTGAGATTATTGATATCGAGCACAGGGCCAGGGTCAGTAATATCAGTATTGCCGCATAACGATGACGTAACGTCCGTTGCAGCGCGGGTTGGTAGATTGTCTGATTGGCAAAAGACAAAAAGGTGTTTGCCAGAAACTGTATCCTCTGCCAGATGCGTGGTATACTTCTTTTGGATGGTTGGGCCGTGTTAATCCGTATTGCCGCCAGATGGGCCGGTAGAATAAGCTTACTCTCCACCAATGACAGGAGCAGGGCAATAACAACCACCACCGAAAAACCCGCAAAAAGCTTTCCCAGATCATTATCAATCAGAAGAAGCGGGAGAAAAGCTGCCACAGTGGTGAGGCTTCCAAAAATCGTGGCTGTGGACACCTGCTTTACTCCGTGGATGGTGCCCTCTACGGGATTATTTATCTTTCTGCGAGACGCAAAAACAGACTCACCCACCACAACCGCATCATCCACCAGGATTCCCAGGACAATAATCATGCCGAATGTGGTGATTTCATTCAGGGAATATCCAAAAAATCTGTCACCCATCAACATCAGTGTACCGGCCAATGAGATGGGGATACCCATGGCTACCCAGAAGGCGAGCCTGAGGTTTAAAAAAACAGCCAGCAGGGAAAAAACAATCAGCAGACCCCACATAAAATTGGCAGCCAGCAGCGAGAGCCGTGTTTTCATGTAGCCGGCATATTCTCCCCAGATATCCACTTTGATATTGTCCGGGAGCTGATGCCGGATGTTGTCCACCACCTGGTGAGCAGCCTCACTCACTTCAAGAAGATGTCCTTTTTTGCTTGTGTAAATCTGCAATCCCACGGATGGCTGACGCTGAAAACGGGCGAAACGGTTTTCCTCTGCAAATCCGCCGACAACATCGGCAACATCCCCAATCAGCAGAGTGCTGCCATCTGAGAGCGTCATCAAAGGAAGAGCTGCATAATCCCTGAAACCTGCAGCCTTGCTGTCGGCACGAAGCACCACCCGGCCATTGTCACTCTCTATACTTCCCATGCGGTAATCAAGGGAGAATCGTTCTATGGCTGCCCCTATATCGCCCAGTGAAAGATTTTCGGCCTGCAGGCGATCGTTGTCGACTTCAATTCGAATTTCAGGGGAGAGCAGACCAAAAGGTTCTATTTTCGTGATTTTCGGGTGAGCAAGCAACTCATCTTTAATATTGCGCGCCACTTTTTGCAGGGTAGCAGTATCGGCGTCACCGTAAATCTGAACCAGCAACGCCTCCACCTTGAACTCGTCCCTTCTGATAGATGGCCGTTCTGCCTGGCGGGGCAGATCAGCGATACTGCTCACTCTTTCCTGGATCTCATTTTGAAAGCGATTCAGATCAAATCGACTCGCTTTCTGCACCCAGACCGTGGAAATATTCTGCTCGGAAAATGATGATATTTTTTTTATACCAGCCATTCCCTCCAGGCTTTTTTCAATTTTGCGGGAAATGCCCTGGTCTACCTGCCTGGCACTTGCCCCCGGGTTTACGGTTGTGATGGTGACAGAGCCAGGAGATAGAGCAGGAAACCCCTCGATACGGATGGTTTGAATGGCAAATACTCCACCGGCAAGAGCCAGCAGCATCAGCAGATTTGCGGCAACAGGATTTCTGGTAAACCAGGCCGAGAGAGTATCAATCATCTGACGTTTCCCTTTCTGACAGCGGCTGAACAACCAGCCCCTCAACAAAACTTGCGTTGGGCGAAATCGCAACCTGCAATGGGCCTTTTTCTCCTCTTTTCGGAACAGGAATAGAGACAAAACCATTGTCGTAGAAGAGTGGCTCGACATGGTTTTTTCGCAGCCGTTTTGTATTATCTACAAACCAGACAAGTCCTTCCTGAGTTAATGCGGACTCTGGAATTCGCAACAGGTGGGGGATCGGTCGGCCAGTTATCTCGGCTCTGACAAAGGTTCCCGGCAGCAGCGGAGGGGTACGGTCTAAGGGATGGTCAACCTGGAGTATCAGCGTTCGTAAACGCGACTGGCCATCCAGGTTGTAGCTTTTTCCGACGACAGCAGCCTGCCAGCTTGCAGACTGCCCCGTATCAAACAATATCACTTTTGCCTGCCGGACGGATTCGGGTAGAAGTGCCCAGCTGTGGGGGGCCATATGAATACGTATTTCAACACGCTCTGTACCAAAAACAGTTGCGATGCTGTCGGTTGCAAAAAGTATCTCCCCTGAATTGATATTTCGGCTGATAACCACAGCCGCAAATGGTGCACGGATTTCCGTATGTTTAAGCATGGCTTGTGCGTACAGCAGGGATGCCTTAGCAGCTTCCATTTCCGAGCGTGCGGCTGCAAGCTGTGGCTCACGCAGGACAAGCAACGAAGCCGGCTCGCCCTGCAAACCGGATTGCTGCCAGTTGGCCAGGGCATCCTTTGCCTCCCGTTCTTCCTTCATTACATCGATTTCGGCGACAGCCAAACGATTCTTTGCTTCGGCCACCTGCAAGCGGTATCCACTTTGTTCAAGCTGTACCAGCAACTCGCCTTTTCGCAACAGGTTCCCTGTTTCCAGCCTGTCAGACAGAAAAACCACCTGTCCTTCAACCTGGCTTTTAACAGTTACCTGTCTTTGTGGAACCACTTCTCCAAAGGCCGTAATAATTGCTGAGCAGGTCTTCGGCTCAACAGAACGAACGCTGACCACCATGCCTTTTGCCGAGGATTCTTCAATCCTGCCAGGATGCTCAGCCTCTGGTTTCAGTTGAAAAACAGCAACTACTGCAGGAATGCATACTGCAGCAATGGCAACAAAAACTACCCATTTTTTCGTTCTGTGTTTCCACAGCACTGACTGCTTTTCTTTTTTTTGCATCATTATTTCTT
>QNYF01000190.1 GCA_003978695.1 Desulfobulbus sp.
AAGGTCGAGGAAGTTATGGAACGACACCGCCGTAACAATGGTCATCAGAAAAAGAAACATGATCCGTTTTGCGCCAAACTTCATGGCTATCTTCTCTTTCATGGCATCAGGTACTTCCAGGGAAACAAAGCGGCTCATAATGGCAGCCGGAACCAGCCAGTTGAGCAGGGCCGGAATAAAGAGGTAGAAAAAATCTCCAAAAGCGGCCTGCCCCTTCTGCCAGACCATGAGGGTCGTGATATCACCAAATGGAGAAAACGCACCTCCGGCATTGGCGCCGACCACAATATTTATACAGGCAATGGCCACAAATTTTTTATTATCCCCGGCAACGGCCATCACCACCGCTCCCATCAGCAGAGCAGTGGTCAGGTTGTCTGCAACCGGAGAAATGATAAAGGCGAGAAAGCCGGTAATCCAGAAAACTCTTCGCAAAGAAAATCCACGGGAAACCAGCCAGGACCGTAGAGCCTGGAACACGTTTCGCTCATCCATGGAGTTAATATAGGTCATGGCCGAGAGTAGAAACAGCATCAGTTCGACATACTCGGTCATATTATGCAAAATAGCTTCATGTGCCTGCTCGGCCGGGATGCCGAGTTGTTTATAGGCCACAGCGAGCAACACCCAGATAATTCCTGCGGCCATGACAACAGGCTTACTCTTGCGCAGATGGGTCTGTTCCTCAAAAATAACAAGCAGGTAGGCCAGAACAAACAGGCCAAGGGAGGCATAGCCCAGGGTCGTCCCGGTGAGATTATGCACTGCGTGACTGACCGCTGCAGCGTGTTCTTCTGCCAGGGCTGGTGCTGCCAGAAAGATACAAGACAGAATTGTAGTGAATAAAATCTTCATCGCTCACTCTACATAAAATTTACACAGAAAATTTCTTCAACCTGTAAGAAGAGTTCTGCAAGATACGATTAACAGTCATGCTGACTCTTTCTGAAAACCAGCATGGCTGAACCAAACCGCATTCCCCGAAAGAAGAGACAACAGGGCAAAAGATATACCTTTTTCTCCCGAAATAATCCAGTAATAGCGTACACAGAAATATTATCCGAAACATGCTTTCATTTGTCCTGAACATTTACAGCCCCTCCCCGAAAATTTTGGCCACTGCCTGATCTTTCTTTTGTAACTCCCCCCCCCAGTGTCCGGGCCTGGCCGATATTTTCTCGGACATGCGGGTATAAAACCAGGAGCAACCCGGCCAGCCGACATCCCTTACTCACCTTTCTCAGGATGCAGTATTTTTCTTTCGCTGCAAGATAAATACTGCATTTTTTACCTGCCGAACACGCTATTCCCGATAAACGACACCATAAATATAAGAGTATTTTCAGCAAATTATAAATAATTCTCATAAGGGAGTAAGATTTGCACTGTAGCCAGTACAACGAAGAAAAATGCCTTTCTGTTCTGTCTCCGGATGTTTCCGAACAAAGAATGTACAGAGAGGTAGCAAACAACAGTACATGGAGGATACATATGTCGCAAAAGCAAAAAGATGACATTGAATTGGCCAAAACAGCAACAGCTCAAGATGACGAAGCGGAGGAGCAGCGGATTAAGTCTGTTGGCTGGAAGGAACTCTATCTCAAGGAGGACTGGTGGGCCATCTGGCTCTCCCTTGGCCTCATCTTTGTGGCGTATGCCTTTTTCCTGGCAGGGGGTTCCATCAAGTGGATTGCCATTCACCCGGCCCGCTGGAGTAATCTCTCCCAGGTGGGCGCGGATTTAGGCAAACACGCAATCCAATATATTGCCCAGTTTATCATGTGGCTGATTGTTTTTACGGCAAGTCTCAAGGTCATGGGCATCAAGCCCAAAGAGTTTATTCCCTCGTTTATCTTTGTCTATATCTGTTCCATTCTCATCTTCATCGTCGGCGCCTGGGAACATGCCCATCACTACAACCTTGAACCGCCGTTGATCGCACTTGCGCTCGGGATGCTTATTGCCAACCTGGTCGGCCTGCCCCGCTGGATGGACGCGGGCTTCCGGGTGGAATACTACATCAAGGTGGGTATCATCCTGCTCGGTGCCACCCTGCCGCTTACCCTGATCATCTGGGCCGGACCTGTGGCCATCGGCCAGGCCTCAATCGTTGCGGTTTCCACCTTTCTGGTTATCTTTTTTGTCGGCCGCAAACTGGGTCTTGATCGAAGACTCTGTGCCACCCTCGGCGCAGGAGGGGCGGTTTGCGGCGTTTCCGGCTCCATTGCCATCGCCGGAGCCGTGGGCGCCAAAAAAGAACACGCGCCCATCGCCATTACCATGGTTATCCTCTGGGCCATTGTTATGATATTTTTCCTGCCCCTGGTCTCCCGGATGATGCATCTGCATACCGGCGTAGTCGGCGCCTGGGTCGGCACCTCTGAATTTGCCGATGCCGCCGGCTTTGCCGCTGCTCAGGCCTATGGGGATATGGCTGCCAATGTCCCTGGCATCCCCGGTAGTCCCGATGATGCCGTCTGGGGATTCACCCTGATGAAAGTTGTCGGCCGCGACATCTGGATCGGCATCTGGGCCTTTGTTATGGCTATTATTTCCACCACCTTCTGGGAACGGAAAAGCGGGACCAAACCCAACCCGGCCGAGATCTGGTGGCGCTTCCCCAAATTCGTCCTCGGATTTTTTATAGCCTCAATCATCATGACCATGATTTCCAGCCATTACACCCTGGAAACCTATAACCATGTCCTCAAGCCCATGCTGGTCGGACCGATCAAAGCGCTTCGAACCTGGTGTTTTATTTTCTGTTTCTTCTCCATTGGCCTGACCACCCGCTTCCGCGAACTGGCCTCTGCCGGC
Source organism: Desulfobulbus sp. (assembly GCA_003978695.1). GTDB lineage: Bacteria > Desulfobacterota > Desulfobulbia > Desulfobulbales > Desulfobulbaceae > Desulfobulbus_C. The sequence goes on from QNYF01000190.1 coordinate 2,818, forward strand.
ACCAAACCGTTCTGGGCCTTTACCAGTGGCGTTGTCGTCAATGTCGTGCTGGGATTTATTCTTTCGTCCATTGTTTTTGCCCATTACTGGCAGAACCTGTCTCATTGACGGAAGAGAATCCTCACAACATGGATATTCACAGCCCGAATCCCGGGCTGTGAATACCTTTTTTATTCAAGGAGAAAAACATGGCATCAGGACAAACAAAGAAGAAAAAGATATGCCTGAACTGTCTCTTCTTTCGTAATGATCCAAATTACCTGGAAAAGGAGTTCGAGGGTTGGATCACCCTTGGTTCAGCTTATGGCTCGGTGCGCAAGGATGACGGCATCTGCTCCAGGCATGAGGAATATCTTGGCGCCCACGACTTTTGTGACCAGTTTCAGTCGGGCGATTCAGCCACATAACAAGCCAAAGTTTGTCATTACTCACCTCTGTATATTTATACGCTATTTCGGATCAGCGTGGTAAGCTGAGCGCTCAAAGAGTTCCTCTTCTGAGCGCTTTTACCGGCTGCCCGTCATGATGTACTTCTCTCAAAAAAGAACAACTCCCAAAAATCAACAGGAAACACTGGCAATATCAACTCTCCTCACGTTCGTAACGTATAAATACTTGAAGATTATTGTGGATATTCTGCCTGGATAGAGCCTCCCTCTTGAAAGAAAGCTTTCCTGGTGACCAATAATCCTGTGCGGCCTCATGCTGCCACAAAAGCCCCATTATTCATCTCTCACCAGAGATCTCCTTTTTTCTTCTGCTGAATACTTTTCTCTCACAGGTTGTAAATATAACCGACTACGATATAATGCAGCGTAAGGTTGCAGCACAACAATCCATACGTTGAATGTATCCCCTGACCACTGTTATCTAGTGTCTGTCCAGAAATGAGAATTTTCGTTCGAGTTCAAGGAACATAGAAAAATAAAAGCGCAGCATATTAGACATATGTGAGCATTTTATTTTTCATATTGACGCAGAAATCGGGCGAAAAGGCCATTTATGGACAGGCACTATTTATAAAAAATACACTTGATTGCTATGTCAAGGAGACTATGCATGCGACAATCGGGCAGAGTAAGAATTATCGCCGTATCAGTAGGATTGCTGGCAATACTCTTTCTTACAGTTATGCCTGCGTTGACTGCCGAAATCATTACCAACGCAAACACCAGGACAGAGCAGGCGAAGGAGGCTTACAGCAGGGCTGTTTCGGATAATGAAAGGGCACCGGCGCTGGATTCCAGGGCCATGGAAGAGGCCTCAATAAAAGAGGCCGAGGCCATCCAGGAGGGAGGCAAGCTTCCCTTTACCCCGGAAATGGGGGTTGTCATGGCTGTGCTTGGATTTGTTATTCTTCTGTTTATTTTTGAATGGGTACGAGTAGACGTGGTTGGATGGATAATGATGGTTATCTTGCCCATTCTTGGACTGGTCTCCCCAAAAGAGGCTATCAGCGGCCTGTCCAGCAACGCTGTGGTGTCCATTATTGCGGTCATCATCATTGGCGCAGGTCTGGACAAGACCGGCTGCATGAATGTTCTGGCCCGCAACCTCCTCAAAATTGCAGGAAAATCAGAAGCCCGTATTATGGCCCTGATCTCGGCCACGGTCGCCATTATCTCCAGTTTCATGCAGAATATCGGTGCAGCGGCTCTGTTTATGCCCGCCGCCATCCGAATCGGCAAACAAATAGGCATCCCGGTTTCACGAATACTCATGCCCATGGGCTTTTGTGCCATTATTGGCGGGACCATGACTCTGGTCGGAGCAAGCCCCACCATCCTGCTCAATGACCTGATTGAGCAATCCAACACTCTTGGCCTGCTCGGGGTCAAAGTCGAACCCCTGGGACTTTTTACACAGACTCCCATTGGTATTGCTTTGGTGGCTGCAGCTATACTCTATTTTATTGTTCTGGGACGCTTTATTTTACCCAAATCAGACGGAACGGATGAGGATGGCGATCTGCTCCCCGCAACGCTGGCAGATACCTACAGGGATATTGCCGACATTTATGAGCTGGAAATATCACAAGAATTTGGCTCATTCAAACTCAGCGAACTCCATGTCAGGGATAGATACCATGTCACCATTGCCGGGGTCTACATGCCTCGATCCAATTATAAAAATTTTGCGCCAACTAAGGATGAACTCATCCAGTCGGGTGAAACCATCGTCATCGTGGGCAACAAGGCCCATGTGCGGCAATGTGCTCATGAACTCGGGTGGCAACTGAAAGATGACCTGGAACTCTTTGCCGAGGATTTTTCTCCTAATAATGCAGGCATGGTGGAAGGAATCATCACCCCTCGTTCAGAACTGGTTGGCAAGACATTAGCCGAAGTTCACTTTAGAAAAATACACCATGTAGTGCCGGTTGTGATCTGCCGTGACGGCACCTGTCAATTTGGTGACATTACCCAGGAAATCTTGAAACCTGGCGACGCTCTGCTCCTGTTCGGACGCTGGGAGAATTTTCATGCCTTGAAGAAAAAGGAAACCTTCGTCTTTACCACCGAACTCAAGGGCGAAATCATAAGGGAAGATAAAGCTCGTGTTGCCGTTATCTGGCTGACAGTTGCTATTGCTCTGGTACTCGGATTTGAACCCATTTCCTCCCTGTTTGGGCACCCCATGAAGCTCTCCCTGTCTATCTGTCTTCTGACTGGGGCACTTGGCATGATTCTGACCAAGGTGCTGTCCATTGATGAGGCATACAAATCAGTGGACTGGATGACCGTGTTTCTCCTTGGGGGTCTGATTCCCCTTGGACTGGCCTTTCAGAAGACCGGAGCAGCTGAGTGGATAGCTGTCACCATTATGAATGCCATCGGACCGGTATCCAACATTATTTTTCTCCTTGTTGTGGGTCTGCTCACATCCTTTTTCACCCTGGTTGTTTCCAACGTGGGTGCAACCGTACTTCTCGTGCCACTCTGTATGTCCATGGCTGTACAGGCAGGCTCTGACCCCAGGATTACAGCCATGGTCGTTGCCCTGGCCGCATCCAACACCTTTGTATTGCCCACGCATCAGGTCAATGCACTTATTATGCGACCGGGTGGCTACAGGACAGTTGATTATGCCAGGGCGGGTTTTGGCATGACACTGCTCTTCCTCGCAGTACTGATTGGTATGCTTTATCTGTTTTATTAACCAGTCTGGCCAGAATCCATTTGCCGAAAAAATACAGCTATCCCGGGATAATTACAGGCCAGAAAGAGCTGCAAGGGCACGGAGAGCGTACAGAGAATCTTCAAGAAACGGAGCTGCCGCCGGGCTCCGGGAAAAGCCACCGGTACCTGCCTGACACAAGAGAATATAATTCACTGCCCGCCTCACATCAGCAGGGAACGTCTTAACCTCCTTGAGAGCATGAAGGGCAAAAAAGCTGTTCTCAAGATACGACGTGGTGCCCGGATAAAAACCAAAGCCACCATCCAGATTTTGTGAAGCACGCAGCCAGCCTGCAATCCGGTTACGTTCCCGAACTCCCGGTATGGCTTCCGGATATCCGATCTGGCGCCATTGCAGATAAAAAGAGCATTCACGTACTGTTTTCAGGGGCAGGGAAAGAAAAAAATCATGTTCCGCAACAAAAGGCGTTTCTTCTCCCAGGCTGGTCAGGTAAAACTGCTCTTCAAAACTGCGAAACCTCCTGCAGGCAGACTCTACCGGAGGCAGCTGCTTCACCGGCAGAGAAAAACGATGCAATAACGCTGTGAGTTGACACTTTATCCTGGCAGGAATTGTATTTTTCTGCCGGGCAAACCCGACCAGATATGCCTGTGTCGCTTCATGGACAAGAAAGGATTCAGCACAACCATCATTGAGCAGCTTTTGGACAATGGCCAGAATCTCTATTGCGTAATACGTGTCAGAAAGGGTGTGAACCAGCATGGGTGTTGCGGCAAAACCACCATCTTCCTTAAATCGTCTGGTCACAAAATCCCGCAGGGAAACCAGATCGACCTGCTGTAGTAATGATACCTGTTCCGCCACCATCTGGACGGGCCTTCCTAGACGACAGATAGACAGCTCATTTTCTGTCCCGGTATTGTGCTGCTGAAAGACCATACTTTCGCAACAACTGTTGCAGAGACTGGCGCTCCATACCGGCATGCCTGGCCGCTCGGGACACATTCCCGTCGGTTCGCTCCAACAGGCTGCTCAGGTAACGGACAGTAAATTTTTCAACAATCTTTTTCTTAGCTTCCCGGTACGTCTGAGTGCACAACTCTTCGGCACTGTCATCACTACGCGGCAGTACGCCCAGAGCGCAGTCAAAGTCTGCAGGAGCAAGCACCTCGCCCTTGGAAAAAATCAAAGCCCGTTTAATGGCATTCTGCAGTTCCCGGACATTACCGCTCCATCTTTTACACATCAGGTAACGCCGAGCCTCTTCGGACATCCCCTTGAGCAGAGAGAACTCCTCGTTGTATTGACAGAGAAAATGATTGGCGATCAGGGGAATATCATCGGTAATGTCGCGCAAAGGCGGTGTATTGAGGGCAACACAGGCCAGCCGATGGTAAAGATCTTCCCGGAACCCCCCGGCCATTATCTTTTCCGGCAGGTTCTGGTTGGTGGAGGCAATGATGCGCACGTCGACACTGCGGCTCTGGTCGGCGCCCAACGGTCGTACCTTTTTTTCCTGCAGCACCCGTAACAGTTTGGACTGCAGCAACATGGGCATGTCGCCGATTTCATCAAGTACAATACTGCCGCCTTCAGCAGCGACAAACAGCCCACCCCGGTCGGCATTGGCGCCGGTAAAGGCGCCTTTGCGGTGCCCGAACAACTCGCTTTCCAGGATGTCTTCCGGGATGGCCGCGCAGTTAACCATCACCAGGGGGCCATCGGCCCGGTCGCTTAAGTCATGGATCATGGAAGCGGCCAGTTCCTTACCGGTACCGGTTTCCCCGGTAATCAGCACCGGCACATCGGTTTTCGCCACCAGGTTGATCATTTCGGTC
>QNYF01000139.1 GCA_003978695.1 Desulfobulbus sp.
TATCCGTGAACAAGAAAAGGCTGACAAGCAACAATTAGAGTTATTCAAATAAGATAAACTAAACAGCCCCAGCGGGGCTTTCCTCACGAGATTATGCCCCTTTTTAGGGGGCTTCCTGAGGCCTCCCGCTATGCGGGAGGAGCATCACTGTCGTCTTCAGCAAGCATTTTCATGAGTATTGTCCCGGTCAGATCGCCTTAGCACCTGTTGTCACGGTTACAAACCACACGTTATGCCAAAGTCGTGGTGTTACCTGAATAGTTACATTACGTGTTCTTTTCAGCTGAAAAGAATTTTTGTAAAGCTCTGAATAAAAACCAACAGTCTGATTTTGCTGCTGTTTCCCTGATGGAGTGCATGGCGAGGGTAGGGATGCCGACATCAACAGTATCAATGCCCAGGGCAGCAGAGGTCATCGGTCCAATTGTGGACCCGCAGGCCATGTCGCTCCGCATAACAAATTCCTGAACCGGAACTTCCGCCAGATGACAGAACATGCGAAATTGTGCTGCTGTCCTGGCATTGGTAGCATACCTTTGATTGGCATTATACTTGATTACCGGGCCACCGTTCAGTACCGGGAGATGCTGCGGATCGTGTTTGTCATCAAAGTTGGGATGGACTGCGTGCGCATTGTCAGCCGATATAAACAATGATTTGCGTAAAACCTGTTGGCGCTCTATTGGATTTTTATAGAGGCGTGAGAGAATATCCTCTAAGAAGGATCCTTGAGCACCGGTTGTGGAAAGGCTTCCGACCTCTTCATGATCGTTGAGTATAATCAGTGAGTTTGCCTGTTGGCCGGTAGAGATGATTCCCTGGAGGCAGGCATGACAGGAGAGCAGATTGTCAAGTCGACTGCCGGTTAAGAGTTCCTCATGTAAGCCTGTCAGGAGAGGTGGAGTGACATCGTATAAAAAAAGATCAAAATCAAGTATTTCAGCATTAGCATATTCCGGATGCTCTTTGAGTAGCTGGTCTTTGAGTAGAGCGTAAAATCCCCGGGTAAAGTTATCAGTGAGGCCGATAACAGGGACAAGATCAGTTTGATTATTGATTTTACGCCCCTTATTTGCCTCACGATCAAAGTGAATAGCCAGGCTTGGAATAATACCTATTGCTCTTTTAAAATCTATGAGTGGGGTATGTAATGTGTCGTTGTCCTGGTGACAGCAGACACGTCCGGCTATTGACAAGTCCCGGTCAAACCAGGGGGCCAGTAAAGCTCCACCATACACTTCAACACCGAGTTGCAGGCAATGATGCTTTTCTCTGACCGGTCTGGGTTTAATCTTAAGTCCGGGACTGTCCAGGTGTGCCCCGGCAATATGGAGTTTGCCGGTACAGGTTTCGTCCCAGGTAAAGGCTATCAGGCTTGAATCGTTTCGGGTGACAAAATATTTACCTTTTGCAAGGCTGCTCCAGGGAGTTTTCTCAAAAAGGCGTATAAAACCACTGTCCTCAAGAAGCCGAAGGGCCGCTGCAACTGCATGGAAAGGGGTGGGAGAAGCCTTAAGGTAATTAAGCTGGGATGAAATGTATTGTTTTTCTTTCATGGGCACTCTTTAGGGCAAGAACAGTTGAAATGATGAGGTTGTCAAAACATACCGTATAGCATGTTTTGATATTGCAAAGACATATTCAAACGAATTTATAACTAAAAATCAACAGATTCCTTGGCTGTATATTTACAGACTATCGTTAAAAAATATGATTATACATTATTAATATATACGTTTTTTTGTTGTATACATGCCTCGTTTTAGTATTAAATATAATGAGGTGTTAAAAAAAATATTAATTGAGTTTATTGAAAAAATAATGGCACTACACTTTGAATATCATTTTTTTATTAATCACGTTTATGATTTATTTTTACTGTTTCTTTCTCAAGGAGAGAGTCCATGAAAGAAACTGTTAGTTTATCGTTTATTACCGTATTTTTTTCTAGCGGAAAAAACTAATTATTGAGTGTTTTTAGACAGTATGGCCGGGTGGATGTTCTCTCTATTGAAAGAGAGAAGAGTTTTGGCAATGTCTTTCTCTTGTGCAAATCCAGGATCAATTTTATTGATGACTCCCTGGTAATTATTGAAATATCCTGTCTGGAATTAATGGAACATATAACAGAAAACGGTAGCTGGGACAAAGACGTACAACAGCTTTTTGAAAAGTCTGTTGTCTGGTCAGTTACATCATTATACGAGTCAACGAGGACTCTGATTGTAGCTGGCTATCCGACTGAACGCTTTGTGGGGGATGTCTACTTGTGCTAAACAGCATTCGTCATAATATTTATATGTTTTTACTCCTGCTTTGCATTTTTATAATGCTCGGAGTAATCATTTTCTATACGAACACTATTGTTCGTCAACATCTCAACGCATATTCAGATATTGTTGAGTTAAATAATCAATTATCATTGTTTTTTCTTGAAGAAAAGAAAACACTTGGTGACAAGCAGGCTTTCTCTTTACTTCGGGACAGGCAGGTTCAATTTTTTAAGAAGTGTACTACGTGCCATAAAACTCGCACAGATCTTCCGGAAAAACGTTTGGAGGCCCTCAAACTTCAGCAGAATATCGTACTAGATATAACAATGCTCCGTAAGAAAACCCAAAAAGTTCTAGGAAAACTTTTTTACAGCGTTCAAGCTATGCATGATCATCATGTACAATTTATGAGGAAATTCTTAGGAGATATTCATAACTCGAAGAATTATGCCGGCAAGGAGGAATTTCAGCCTATTGATGCTGAGGACATAAATCTAGAGCCAAATCTGATTGAGGACGCTGTTAATATTCAACATCAGGTTAATAATATTATTTATGATTATAATACGTTATCATCTTCAATGTCTCTTGACGATGTTGAGTCATCATTTAGAAGCCATATTCAATCGTTTGAGAATACTTTACTGATTTTTAAGAAAAATTCTCTTGTTTCAAATGATAGAGTTCTGGTCGAAGAATTATTGGTCACCGGCAAGGCCTTAAAGGAGTATTTTTATACCTTACTTGACTTGGAAAAGAAGAAGAGGGCTGTATGGTCGAATCTGGTGGATAACAAAAACGCACTCTATTCTACCTTCCTAAAGATTAAGAAGACCTCCTATCAACAACAGATTACGCTCACTGAACGAATCGACAGAATGGATAAATATCTGCTTTTTATAGGCGGTGTGTTGGTGTTATTGTTTTTTCTGCGTGCGCGCAACCTCCTAAAATCAGTAGATAACCTCGTTGATGAAACCCGGAAGATTTCTGCAGATATTACCTATCAGATACCAGAACAAAAATCCAGGCTGTCTGAGTTTGTTTTGATCAGTACTGCCTTGAATACAATGACGACTAAGTTGAACCAGCAGGTCACTACGTTGACAAAAGAAGTCAATACACGTCGTCGTATTGAAGGATTGCTTAAGAAAGAAAAAAAACAATGGGAACTGACATATAACGCTGTACCAGACATCATCTTTATTACCGATAAAGATGACCGTATACTCCGAATAAATACTGCCATGGCAGAGTTGGTGAACGTACCTGTTTCTGAAATTGTAGGAAAAAGATGTTATGAAGTATTCTCTGATTCTCATGAAAATACAGATAATTGTAGACTTTGTCAGCAGCAGAAAAAGCATGCTGAGGAGTGTGACAAAAAAGAGCAGCAGCCTCAATTATCTATAGAATTATTTGGCAGGTTTTTTAGCGTTGTTATTTCCCCATTATTTGATTCGGAAGGCAAGCTGACCGGATATGTCCGTTTGATGCATGATGTTTCCAGACACCGTCAAGCTGAGCTCGAAAAGCAGAAAACCGCTCTCTATCTGGATTCTATTCTTACCTCATCAACCCATACTGCTATAATTGCAACCGATACAGATTTGTGTTTTCAATATTTTAATCCAGAAGCTGAGCGTATTTTCCACGTTCTCTCGAAAAATGTGCTTGGCTTGAGTGTGCATGATGCTTACCAGCAATATGTGCCTGATAAACCAATAAATAATTATTTACCGGCGCTGCTTTTTGAAAAACAGGATGCTATACGCCAGGGAGAAATACAGTATTTTTCTTTTAAAATACATAATGCCGTCATCGATGCTTCTCTTTCAGCAATTCATGATCAAAAGGGTGTGTTTTCCGGTTTTCTCTTCATGGCCAGGGATATTACTGATAAGGTTCGAGCCCGTGAAAAAGAAGTACAGATGATTGATCGTCTTCAAAAAGCTGAAAAAATGGAAGTCATTGGCCTTATGGCTGGTGGTGTCGCCCATGACCTGAATAATGTCCTGTCCGGAATTATTAATTACCCCGAGTTAATGCTTCTACAGATGGATGACGATGATAAATGGAAACACTATCTCGAAGCGATAAGAGATTCAGGGCTTCGTGCGGCAGCCATCGTTTCGGACCTGCTCACCATAGCCCGTGGAGCTGCCTGTACAAAAGAGAATGCCTCGATTAATGAATTGATCGAAAGGTATTTTGAGAGCCCTGAGTTCAAGCTGCTTCGCAGCCGGCATTCAGGGGTCAAGGTCCACCCTGTTCTAGCAGATGATCTGCATGAGTGTTGCTGTTCTACGATTCATATCCAGAAAATGCTGATGAATCTTATGACCAATGCTTTTGAAGCAATTGTCAAGGATCACGGTATTATCCAAATTATTACAGAGAATTATTCTATTGATGCTCAATCAGCTGAGAGTGAAGATTTACCGCCCGGAGATTATTTAAAAATTGCAATTTCAGACAATGGAAAAGGAGTAGATGATCAAGATCTGAAGCATTTATTTGAGCCATTTTACAGCAGGAAAATAACCGGCAACAGTGGAACTGGTTTAGGGCTTGCTGTCGTCTGGAACACTGTTCAGGATCATCATGGGCGTATAACTGTTGATAGCCGCCCAAATGAGGGAACCGTATTTACTGTTTTGCTTCCAGCCTCACATTCTGTTGAGAAGCACCTTCAAGAGAATTCAGAGATAGAAAACCTTTCAGGTTCTGGAAAGATACTTGTTGTGGATGATGAATCTGTCCAGCGTGATGTTACACAAAAAATGCTTAACAGTCTGGGCTATAGTACGACATGTGTGAAGAATGGTTCCGAGGCACTTGAATATTTGCAAGACAAGAGTGTAGACCTTGTCGTCCTTGATATGGTCATGGAACCGGAAATGAATGGGCGACGCACGCTGGAAGAGATTTTAAAAATGCGGCCTCTGCAGAAAACACTCATTGCCAGTGGTTTTGCGGCTGACAAGGAAGTAAAAAGAGCCTGCGAACTTGGTAAAACAACGTTAATAAAAAAGCCATTTACTCTGCAAAAAATTGGGATGGCTGTGAAGACAGCCCTGGCTGGTTAGCTGCATATCCCTGTATTAAGTCGTAGTAATTCTTCAGGTGGGTGCGAAGAACTTGCAGAACCACCGTCTGGTAACTGAAAAGTTACAATCTCTCTTTGTTTGATACGCTCGCCGGTTTGACGGTAGAACAATTTTTGTGTTAGTAATTTAAAGAGTACACACTGTAAGCAACCTGATACGGTAGCCGCTTTTTTTCTACGATATAGTGGCGGCCTGTCAGGTGCTGTTCGAGCTTTTCATTTTACTTTACCATTTTGGAGGTCTTCTCTTGTTTGCGACACCACTTCTTGTAGTGCTGGGTCTTCTTGTTGGCGTTGTTGTCTGGGCAGTTGCTGCCTATAATAAATTAGTCAGATATCGTAATATGAAAGAAGAGGGCTGGAGTGGTATTGACGTCCAGCTCAAACGTCGATCAGACCTTGTACCTAATCTGCTTGAAACTGTGAAGGGATATATGAAGCATGAAAAAGAGGTACTCCAGGGGGTGACCGAACTGCGTTCCCGGGCAAAAGCGGCTAAAGGCCCGACGGAAAAAATGAAAGCAGAGTCTGCCTTTGGCCTGGGGCTTGGCCGATTGCTTGCCGTTGCAGAGAGTTATCCTGACCTTAAAGCAAATGTCAATTTCCTTGAATTACAAAAAGAGCTTGAAGAAATTGAGGATAACCTGCAAATGGCCAGGCGGTATTATAACGGCACTGTTCGCAACCTGAATACCGCCATTGAGGTTTTTCCCAGCTCAATCATTGCCAGAAAATTTCAGTTCAGTCCGGGTGAGTATTTTGAAATTGAAGATGCAAAAGACCGGGAAGTTCCTGTTGTGAGCTTTACCTGATCATCATAATAGTATTGTTTCTATAAAAGCCCTCTTTCAAAATGTTCCCTGGTTTTGAAAGGGGGCTTGTTTCTCTGGCAATCCACTGAATATTTTGAATTTAAGTAACTCTTCACGTAGGTGCGATAAACGACCACAACCATTGTCCTGTAACTCTTCAGGTGCGTATAAGATCCGGAGTCTACGCGGATCTGTTCATTGAGGGCTGCAAAGCGTATTTATGCTACTTGAGCAGGCTTAAATGGACAAAAAAGAGGTGCTTCTGAAGAGTTACCGAATTTTATTTGTTATTTTTTATGCGAAATTCTATTTTTTTCACGCTGCTTTTCTCTATTGTTCTTATCTGTTCCGTCCCTGTTCATGGCGAAGAGAGGATAACCTCCTTTGAGTCTGTTGTTGATATTCTCCAGAGTGGACAACTTGTTGTAGCTGAGACCATAACCGTTGTGAGTGAGGGAAGGCGTATCCGTCATGGTATTTACCGGGATTTCCCCACAAGGTATAGCGATACCAATGGCAAGGCACACAGCGTTGATTTTTCGGTGGTCAGCGTAGAGCTTGATGGTCATACTGAACCCTTTCACACGAAAAAGTTAAGAAACGGGGTTCGGATATATATGGGGACAAAAGAGAGATTTGTTGACAGGGGAGTGCATACCTATATTCTGCATTATATCACAAATCGGCAGCTCGGGTTTTTTCCTGACCATGATGAATTGTTCTGGAATGTCACCGGCAATGGCTGGGATTTTGCCATTGAACAGGCACGCGTCACTATTGTCATTCCTGAATCGGGAGAGATTACTGATTTTGAGATGTACACCGGTGGATATGGTTCAAGAGATACAGATGCCCGACTGGTTAATCGTGAACCGGCTTCCATTACCCTTGAAACGACCACATCATTACCACCTCATTCCGGGTTTTCCGTTGTTGTTGCATGGCCTAAAGGCGTGATAGAGCCACCCGGGAGCATGCGCCGTTTTTCCTGGGTTTTTCGTGATCATCTTTTTGATATTCTTTCGGTTGCCGGGCTTCTTCTGCTGGTCGGGTATTATTATATCAGTTGGCTCAAGGTAGGAAGAGACCCTCAAGCCGGCACTATAATTCCGCGCTTTACACCTCCGGAAAATCTTTCGCCTGCCGCTGCCCGCTATCTCCTGAAAATGTCCTATGACAATAAAGCATTTGCCGCTTTATTGGTTAATATGGCCGTTAAAAGGGTGATTGATATTAAACAGCATGACAGCAAATACACGCTAAAACTACTCCCTCACGATCAAGATAACCTTTTGCCCGGAGAACTGGCTCTTCAGAAATATCTCTTTCAGCTCTCTGACAGTATCACCCTCCATAAGCAAAATAACAGTATTGTTCGGGAGGCAGTGAACAATCTTAAAACTGTTCTCAGCCGGGATGTGTTAGACATATATTTCAGACTCAACAGAGTATATCTCATTTTCGGGCTTATCCTTTCAGCAGGTATCACTGTCTGCGTTATCCTTGCAAGTTCTGATAAGGGACAGGCATCTACCATTACCCTCTGGATTACCATGTGGTCTGTTGGTGTGGGGGTGCTGCTGAT
>QNYF01000138.1 GCA_003978695.1 Desulfobulbus sp.
GCCTGGAACCTGGAACAACAGGCAGGAATCAAAGAAAAAAGACCTCCATTGTAGCAGCTCATAATAACTATGAGCGACAAGGGGCATGGCCCGGTAAGCCGGTAGAGATGAAAAGTATCTGAAAATAACCCGCCCTGCCTATCATGAGCAACTGCGAAGTTTATTTTAAGCAAAGCTTTGCCTCTCCAAAGAGCATTCTTCCATTGATTATTTAATTACTCACACGATACAATGAAACTTAATACACCCAGAAACATTGCAGAAATAATCCCCTACCCTCCCGGCAAACCTCAGGACGAGCTGGAGAGAGAATACGGCATCAGCGAATCTATCAAACTTGCCTCCAATGAAAATTCATGGGGACCATCACCAAGGGCTGTTGAAGCAATTACAGACATGCTCACAGGCTTGCATCGCTATCCGGACGGGTCAAGTTATTATTTAACACAGGCAATTGCTGATTGGGTAGAAGCCGAACCTGAACAGATTGTTTTGGGTAACGGCTCAAATGAAGTCATCGAGTTCCTGGTTAAAGCATTTGTCCTGGCCGGAGATGAGGTCATTACCAGCCATCCTTCCTTCTTAATGTACCAGAAGTTTGTTCAGGTCAGGGGTGGAAAGAATACGGTTATTGAGCTTAACCAGCTTGAGCATGATCTCGAGGCTATTATTCAGGCGACAACAGAAAAAACTCGCCTGATATTTCTTGATAATCCAAATAATCCCTGTGCAACACTCATCAGTAAAAAACATTTTCAGGATTTTTTGCTGCAACTACCGGAAACGGTGATAGTCGTCCTTGATGAGGCATACATTGATTTCGTGAACCCGGAGCAACGGATTGACACCCTTGATCTTATCAATAATAACTCTGGTATACCGGCTGTTGTTGCCCTGCGGACATTCTCCAAGGCCTTCGGGCTTGCAGGCTTAAGGATTGGTTTTGGTATAATGCATGCCGATATAGCCTCTTTGCTGCACAGGGTCAGGCAACCATTTAATATTAACCTGCCCGCACAGATTGGTGCGCTTGCTGCTTTACGCGATAAAACCCATTACGATTTGACAATGCAGGGAACGAAAGACGGGTTGGCCTGGCTTACAGAACGCGTCCGCGCGCTTGGGTGCACGCCATACCCATCCCATACAAATTTTTTCCTTATCGACGTTTGCGGAGATGCAACGAAACTTTATGAAGCCATGTTGTACAAAGGTGTGATAGTGCGCTCCATGCAGGCCTATGGCTTCCCCAATTTCATCAGGATAACCATCGGTACGGAACAGGAAAACACCCGCTTTATAGCAGCATTACAAGAATGTCTTGCTGATCTTGGTTATGTCTGATTCAACCCGGCAAATCGTCACCATTGATGGCCCTGCAGGAGTCGGCAAATCCACCGTTTCCCGGGGCCTTGCCCATATTCTTGGCTTTACCTATCTTGATACGGGAGCGATGTACAGAGCCATCGCTTATGGATGCCATAGCCGGGGCTGTGATGTCAGCAATGGCGATGAGGTAGCACAACTTCTTCCCGCTTTTTCAATTTCGTTGCGTGCACCTGATAAACCAGACGATGATGTCAGGGTGTACTTAAATAACAAAGAAATAAGCGCATTTATCCGTACTCCTGAAATGGGTTCGCTGGCCTCACAAGTTTCTGCCCATGGCCCTGTTCGCAGTTTACTGACATCGCTGCAGCAGGAAATTGGCTGCAAGGGAAAAATTGTCGCTGAGGGCAGAGATACAGGAACTGTAGTTTTCCCATATGCAGCCTGGAAATTCTATCTTGACGCGACACCTGAAAACAGGGCACAGAGAAGGGTTAAACAGCTTAGGGAAAATGGAGAGGAGGCTGATGAACAGAACATACTGTCCATGATAAAACAACGGGATACTGATGATAAGGAGCGAAGCCTTGCACCTCTCAAGCCGGCTCAAGATGCCGTCTATATCGACTCAACAACAATCACTGCGGCACAGGTGATCACTCTCATGCTTTCGTATATTTCTCTGTAACTCAGGAAGAGTTTAAAAGCCTTTCTACATCGGCAAAAAGCAATTACATCGCCAGACTATGACCCGACAAGCCCTTATAGGGAGGAAGGATAAAAAATGACGACCGACCACAACGGTCGGTCGTCTTGCGAAGGAGAAAACTAGGCATCAAGGTAGATTGGCGATCTGCCTCCACACCCATATTGGCTCAACCACCAAGGCAATCCAGCCAATCTATACGTCGGAAAACAACAAACACAGACCCGACTTGATAAAATCCGGGTTGATATTCCCAAACCCGGAAAGGGTTAACTATTTTGTAACTATTGTCCGAGTAACGCCCCGGCTGCCTGGGCTATCATTGAGCCTGGAAAAAGGCCCAACCCGATAACTCCGAGCAGAGATAATCCTAGAACAACTGAAATGCCGGGTGTGAAATTGATAGCCACTTCATGTTCAGGATCACTCATGTACATATAGCGCACAACTCGCAGATAAAAATATGCTGATATTGAGCTGAAAATTACTGCACCAATAACTGTCATAGTGTAACCGGCAGCCAAAGCAGATTTAAGCAGGTAAAATTTGCCCATAAATCCAGCCGTCGGCGGAATGCCAGTGAGGGAGAACATAAAAATCATCATCATAAAGGCTGCAGCGGGGTTAGTCTTTGCCAGACCTTTAAAATCATCAAGGGTTTCACGATGATTATCTGGTGACGACATGAGTATAAGAATCGCAAAGGCTCCCATGTTCATGAACGCATAAATAAGAAGATAACTCATGGTGGAAGACAACCCCTCTGGAGTGCCACAGAGAACACCAAGGAGTGCATAACCTGCATGAGCAATGGCAGAATAGGCGAGCATTCTTTTAATGGAGACCTGAGAAAGAGCTGTAATATTACCAATGGCCATCGTTAAAAGAGCAAGCACAGAGAGTAAGGTTCCCCAACTGTCGTGAAACTGAGGGAATCCTGAAACCAGTACCCGTCCAAACACGGCAAAGCCGGCAGCTTTGGGACCAACAGACATAAAAGCTGTCACGGGTGTTGGTGCTCCTTCGTACACATCAGGGGTCCAGAAGTGAAAGGGAGCAATGGCAACTTTAAAACAAAAAGCAGCAATCATCATACCAAGGCCGGCCATTAGCGCCGGATTAGTTAACAACTGACCAGAAGATGATAACTGGGCGATCTTTGCTATATTCGTGGTACCAGTCAAGCCGTAAACCAATGACATACCATAAAGCAAAATTGCCGAGGCAAATCCGCCCATCAAAAAATACTTCATCGCGGCTTCGCCGGTTTTTGGATCACCATGATGCAATCCTACCAGGCAATACACAGACAAGGCCATTAATTCCAGCCCAAGATACAGGACCATCAGATCACCAGCAGATGCCATAATCAGCATGCCAACGGCCGAAAGTACCATGAGGCTATTATACTCACCTAATGGTAAGGCTTCACTTCGTCGGAAATGCTCACTCATGAGAGCCGCCATGATAACGCCAATCATGCATACAACTTTAAAAAAAGATGCATATCCATCTGTAATAAACATACCGTCAAAAGCCTGACCGTACTTTTCACCAGCTACCATTCCAAGAACAATAAGCCCACCCAAAACCGTAATCCAGGGTATGAGCTGCTCGCGTTGTTTCCCTGCGAACAAATCGAATCCGATTATGGCCAGGGCAATACATACCAGAAACATTTCTGGTAAAATAGGTTCAAAGGCTGTCCAGCTGACAATCGCTGTATCCATCATTGTCTATCCTTTATCTCACTTACAAAAATTAATTCTTCAGATCAATGCATTAACATTGCACTGACTTGACTCGCAGTCTGAGTTACACCGGTACCGTAAACCTGTTCTATAAGATGACGTACCGACTCATGCATGAAGCCGAGCATTGCATTGGGGTACAAGCCAATCCAGAAGATGAGAGCTACCATCGGGAGCAGTGTACAAATCTCACGTGCTGTAAGCTCCGGAAGACCTACCACCTTCTTGTTCACAGGGTTAAAAAATATTCGTTGATAGAGCCACAACATATACCAGGCCCCAAGAATCAGGCCTGTCGCTGCAAAGAATGCTACCCAAGGTCTATTTATGAAGCTTCCAAGCAAAATGAGAAATTCACCAATAAATCCATTGGTACCCGGCAGACCAACTGATGCTAACGTAAAAAAGAGAAAGAATGAGCCAAAGACCGGCATAGTCGAGGAGAGACCGCCATAATCAGCAATTACCCGAGTATGCGTACGTTCATAAACCATACCAATGGAAAGGAAGAGTGCACCGGTAACGACACCATGATTTATCATCTGAAGAATGCCACCTTCGATGCTTTGCTGGTTTAAGGCATAAATTCCCAGGGTGACAAAACCCATATGACTTACAGAGCTGTAGGCAATCAAACGCTTAAGGTCTGTTTGTGACAGGCAAATAATCGCTCCGTATATAATACCAATTAAAGAAAGAACCAGCATAGGAACCATCATTGCCTGAGTGGCATCAGGAAGAATTGGCATTGAAAATCTCAAAAAACCATAAGCACCCATTTTAATCAGAATACCGGCAAGAATAACCGAGCCTGCTGTAGGAGCTTCAGTATGTGCATCTGGAAGCCATGTATGTACCGGCCACATTGGAACTTTAACGGCAAATGCCGCAAAGAAAGCCCAGAAAAGTGTTTTCTGAAGTCCTATGGGGAATGAATGTTCAGCAAGTTTAAGAATATCAAACGTATGGCCACCCTGAGCGTAGAGGGTGATAATACCAATAAGCATCAGCAAACTACCAACGAGTGTATACAGAAAAAACTTAACTGTCGCATACAACCGATTCGGGCCACCCCAGATTCCGATAATAAGAAACATGGGTATCAGCATTGCTTCCCAGAAAATGTAAAACAGGAAAAAATCAAGTGCACAGAAAACGCCAATCATCATACCTTCAAGGATGAGAATTGCGATGAAAAATTCCTTAACCTTAGTCTGTATCGCTTCCCATGAAACACTGATGGAAAGTGTAGTAATCAATGCAGACAAGAGGATAAATAACACACTGATACCGTCAATACCCATCGAGTAATTGATATTGAAAGTAGGTATCCATGAGTGAAACTCTGTAAACTGCATATGAGATGTTGTCTTGTCGAACAGAAAAAACAACGGTACAGCAAGCAGGATTTCAACCAGGCTGATAACCAGGGCCATGATTTTAATGGTCTGGACTTCCTCCTTCTTTACAAGCAGCAGGGAAAGACCGCCTAGTACAGGAAAGAAGGTTAGAGTGCTTAACAATGGTACTGACATGCTTATACCCGTGATAAATTTTTTAGAATCAGGAGCGTTTTACCGGCTCCCCAATCATCATGGTAACTTTGTCCTAACGCTGTTACCTACATCTACAAACTTAGAAATACTCAGGTTCTATCTGGTAAACATCCACACCAGGATAAACAAGGAACTCACTCCCATCCAGGTAAGATAATGTGAAACCTGACCATCCTGAAGATTTCTCATCTTTTTGGAAAGACCGCCAATCCCTCGCGGTATCCCATTGACAATATTTTCTATTATGCCAAGATCAACAACTTTGAGGATAAACTTCTTGCTAAAGGACAGCGTTGGATCAACGAGGTAGTTAATATAAATCTCGTCAATATAATATTTGTTCTTCAGCAGGTTATAGACTTTAGGCAAACGTCCGACCAGCTCTCCTGGAAGTTCAGGCCTTAAAATATACATGTAATAGGCCAGCAGAATCCCGAATACACCGGCAAGAATAGAAGTGCCCATCAAAAGAGATTCTGCGTAACGGGAAACTGTTACATGCGGATGTCCTAAAACAGGAGCAAGAAAAGATGCCCAGTGGTTTTCACCGCCAAGTATGTCCGGTACGCCAAGCCAGCCGGCAAAAACGGCACCCACTGCTAGAAGCATAAGGGGAACGGTAACAACCAGGGGTGATTCCTTGAGATGATCTTTCTGCTTCTGAGTACCCCGGAATTCACCATGGAAAATCAAGAAGAACAACCTGAATGAATAAAATGCTGTCATAAAGGCAACAAGAGTGCCAATAAACCAGGCGAATTTTCCTGCGCCAATGGGGGAGTTAAAAGCCATAAGCAGAATTTCATCCTTACTGAAAAAACCCGACAGTCCGGGAACACCCGATATCGAAAGGGATGCGAGGAGAAAAGTCCAATATGTAATTGGCATATACTTTTTTAAACCACCCATATACTCGACTTCCTGTTCATGGTGCATACCAAGAATGATAGAACCACATCCGAGAAACAGGAGCGCTTTAAAGAAAGCATGAGTAAAAAGATGAAAAACACCAGCTGAATATGCACCAACACCGCAGCCAATAAACATGTATGCAAGCTGACTTACTGTGGAGTAGGCAACAACTCGTTTGATATCAGTCTGAACAAGTGCAATAGTTGCTGCAAATAAACAGGTGGTAGCCCCGAGAATCGTAACTATATTTAAAGCGAAAGGGGAGAGTTCAAAAAGAACGTTACAGCGGGCAATCAAGAAGACACCGGCAGTAACCATAGTTGCAGCATGAATCAACGCACTGACGGGTGTAGGTCCTTCCATTGCATCAGGTAACCATACATGCAGAGGGATCTGAGCTGATTTACCAATAGCTCCACAAAAGAGCAGGAGTGCAATCGTCGTAGGCAAATCAAATGTCATGCCAAATATTGAAAAGGTCTGTCCTACTATCTGATGTGCGTGAGCAAATACTTCATGATAATGGAGTGAACCAAAATTGACATAAATGAGAAATAAACCAAGGATAAAACCGAAATCTCCAAATCTGTTGACAATGAATGCCTTTCTTCCAGCAGTGGCAGCGGAAACCTTCTCATAGTAAAAACCGATCAGCAGGTATGAAGAAAGGCCAACAGCTTCCCAGCCGAAAAACAACTGCATGAAGTTATTGCCAAGGACCAGCATAAGCATGGAAAAAGTAAAAAGACTTAAGTATGAGTAAAAGCGGTAATATCCATCTTCACCCTTCATGTAGCCAACTGAATAAATATGGACAAGACTACTGACACTTGTAACTACAATCAGCATAACAGAAGTTAACTGATCAACGAGGAATCCAACAGCTACTCTTGTGTCCCCGGAAGATATCCAGGTGTATAAATCCTGATTGACATAATGCCCTGCCTTGACCATAAAAAAAGCTTTCAACGCACAGGAAAATGAAATGAGTACGGCTACGATCGGAACCCAGTGAGATCGTACACCGAGTTGCTTGCCAAAAAGAAATGTAAAGAAAAAAGACGCCAGCGGCAGAAACGGAATGAAGAATAAAAATCCAGGTATCTTACCGTCAGTTTGAGGCAAAACAATTTGACGCGCACTTGAATGATGACCTTCATGGTTTTCTTCGACTTCATGACCAACTGCGGCATGTTCAGTTGCAACTGCATCGTGCTCGCTTGTTTCTTCCTCAACTACTGTAGCTGTGGACTCTACAGCCTGATGCTCCTGAACCAGGATTTCATGATCCATCAGCTCTTGATCAACTTCTGAGGTCGTTACACTTTCACTATGGCTCAAAGCCGAGAGAACAGGGGCAACATGTGACGCTGCTGCTCCATGATCGATTGAAGCGTCTACAGTCTGACTCCAGCAGGTTCCAGCCAGGGTAAGAACCAGGAAAGCTATGTTTAATACTCGAAATTTCATGCTTACCCCTTCAACTCATTAATTTCATCAACATGGACAGTATGTCTGCTGCTCCTGTAGAGCGAAACGGCAATACCAAGACCGATAGCAGCTTCTGCTGCGGCGACAGTAATGATAAAAAACGTGAAGACTTGCCCGTTCATAGATTCTAAATAATGACTCATTGCTACAAAATTAAGGTTGACAGCATTGAGCATCAATTCGGTGGAAAGAAACATTATTATGATATTTCTCCGGGTAAGGAACCCGCACACTCCGATAGCAAATAAGATTGCTGCAAGTGCCATATACCAGCTTAATGGGATCATCAGTTAGCCTCCGGTTCATTAGACTGAAGACTCATTCGAGATAAAACAGTCAGAGTTTTGTCGAGAGCGAGGACATGAGTACCTACCATGATATCAGCCTTCCAATGTTTGGTTTGTATTATCTTTTTTTGCCAGAACCAGGCCGCCAATTACGGCAACAAGAAGGATCAGACCAGCAATCTCAAACGGAAAAATGTAGGTTGTGTACATTTCCAGTCCGATTGCTTTTGTATGTGTGAGTTCCTGTATTCTTTCAACAGGCCAACTCCCTTTTTCGCCAAGTACAAAAGCAGGAATGATACTTACAAGAATAAGCGCTAATCCAGCCGAAATAATTCGTCCTAACCATGCACTGTCAACAAGGGAATCAATTTTCATCTCTTCACGAATATTGACGAGGAAGAGAACAAACAAATAGAGCACCAGTATTGCCCCGGCGTAGACAATAATCTGCACAGCAGCCAGAAATTCGGACTGGAGAGAAATGTACAAACCTGCCATGTGAAAAAACATCAAAAGCAACATTAACACTGCATGTACCGGGTTACGACGTGTGATAGCTACAAGAGCACTACCTAGTATCATTACGGCGCAGTAGAGGAAGAAAATTTGTGTAAACATAAAGACCGGCTCCTTATTCAGTACCCTTTGTCTTAAATTTTTTACCGACAACCTGGCCTTCAATGGTCCATTCGTCAGGCACGTTAACCCTCTTTGCAGCAGTAAGATTACCCTTACTCATTCCACGCGGACGCCAGAATGGATTAACATATGAGGACATATCCCCACCCTTCTCTTCGGCAAATCGATCCCAGTTGGATAACAATGTCTCCTGATTAAAAAATATTTCATCACGCTCAAATCCTGAATATTCAAAGACTTCAGTTAAGGTGACAGCATTTACAGGACACACTTCTTCACAAAAGCCACAATAGACACAACGAAGGGCTTCAATATCGTAAGTATCAACAACTCTTGCACCTGATTCTTCATCATCGTGGAAGGTGATCTTAATACATCGTGACGGACAGACAGTTACACAGCGCATACAGGCGACACATTTAGATTGTCCTGTTTCTTCATCACGAACTAATGCATGTTGCCCACGAAACCCGAGTTGAACATCAGGTCTTTCCTGCGGGTACTGCCGAGTTATTGGCTTAGAAAAGAGTTTGCGCAATGTAAGCGCCATACCCTGAACTATTTCAACATGCAGTATGGTCTGCAGCAGGTTTCTTTTTGGTTTATATTGAATCTGCATGTAAAACTGAGGCCTCCCTTAGCCGACCAATGCTTTAAAAATGGCGGTGAGTACAATATTTCCCAATGCCAGTGGTATGAGTAACTTCCAGCCAATATCCATTAACTGATCATAACGATATCTTGGCAGGGTCGCACGTATCCAGATAAAGAAGAACATGAATACGTAAATTTTTAATACAAGCCAAAAAGGCGGGAAGAATGGCACTTCAAAAGGACCGTTCCATCCACCAAGAAAACAGATGATGCCGATAGCAGACATTATCATCATGCCTATGTACTCAGCCATGAAGAACATGGCATAACGCATACCACTATATTCTGTTATATATCCGGAAACCAGCTCGGTCTCAGCTTCCGGTAGATCAAAAGGCACTCGGTTAGTCTCAGCAAGCATGGCAATACAAAAGACAAAAAAAGCAATTATCTGTGGAAACACATACATGCCACCAAATGAAGAGCCTTGCGCCTCAACAATTTTAGTCAGGTTCAATGTACCCGACAGCATCATGACACCGACAAGGCTCAACCCCATTGATATCTCATAGCTGACAACCTGTGCCATGGAGCGCAAACCGCCTAAAAAAGTATATTTAGAGTTGGAGGCCCAACCTGCCAACACAACACCATAGCTGGCAAGCGAACTCATAGCAAAAATGAAAAGGAGCCCTATATTAATGTCTGCCAGTACCCATCCTTTTGCAAAAGGAACTACTGCAAGAGCCGTCAACATGGATGCGATACAGATGATTGGGGCTGCCCGAAAGGCAACAACATCTGCACAGTCTGGAATAACATCCTCTTTAAAAAAGCTCTTGATACCATCCGCAATTGGTTGCAAAAGCCCATGCCAGCCCTGCTGCATAGGTCCAAGACGAACCTGCATATGCCCAATTACCTTCCGCTCGACGTATGTTGCATATGCCACATGCAACATGACGATGGCAAACAGAACAAGTATTTCAATGATT
>QNYF01000110.1 GCA_003978695.1 Desulfobulbus sp.
CAACCACATTGTGTCATAACTTATCAGTATGATCAGAAGACAGACAAGATCAGAAAAGCCAAACCTCCTGCGAGGGAGAGACGGAAAGCCACGGATCTTTACAAGAACGCCGGGTTGCCGAAATACAGGTTACCCGGTTTTTTTGTCTTCTTCCTATATCCCTGGAAACACTCTTAACACTTACCAGTAAACCGGGAGGAAAAAATGAGAAATACAATCTCGGATACACCCCACGCCCCTGCCCGTCCTGTCTGTATGATTCCAGAAGTTGACGCTTCAGGTGTGACTCTTGTTGACCTGACCCCGGCAACACCGCTCAATGACTATCAGGAAGCCATGGAACTTGCCAAGGAAGAGGCCAGGAAACACATGGAGGAATTCATGCTCATGTCCTGGTATGACCGGGATCGCAATATTGAATCACCACCAAATTCGACGGAAACCGCCGGAGACGAACTGACCGGGTATGTCTATTACGGCATAAACCACGGAGCAACCCTCAAGGTGGATATTGAAGACGGACGATTTGTCTTCTTTTTCACCCCTGTTGAGTTGTAGGCGGCCAACAGTAATACTGACTATCAAGAGGTAATTCCTATGAAAATTACTTGGGAAACAGATTTCAGCACAGCCCTTGACCGGGCTGGAGAAGAAGCAAAACCCGTTTTTCTGGACTTCTTCAATCCCGGCTGAATTGGCTGTAAACAGATGGATGCAGTTACGTATCCAAACCAGGCGGTGAGCACTTTTATTCATCAGAAAGTTGTTCCGCTTCGTTTACCATCCGACCAACAACCGCAGGCAGCCGAGTACAGAATAACCTGGACCCCGGCTCTGCTCATCCTTGATGAAAACGGCATTGAACAGCACCGGATTGTCGGATTCCTCGACGAAATTCAGCTGATACCAGCCCTGTTGCTCGGGATTGGCAATCTGGATTATTACAAAGGCAACTTTTCACGGGCTTTGGATTGTTACGGCAGGATAATTGCCGAATTTCCCGGTAGTGACGCAGCTCCTGAGGCAATCTTTCAAAGAGGAGTCAGCTTATATAAAAGTACGCATAATCCAACACCGCTGCGAGAAGCTTATGAACTTTTAGACAGTGAATACAAGCACAGTTTGTGGAGGAACAGGGCTTATCCCTATCGGTTGATTCCGTAACTGCAAAGATTACCGGAAATCAATCACAAAGCAGTCCTGCAAGGAGGTACGTCATGCACGAGAAACAAAAACTCTATAAAAAAATAGTCACTCTTTATCCCGAGATTCTGGCCAACGATATCAGGGTGGACGTAGCCTTTGACGACACAAAAGAGTCGTGGGTCGTCGACCTGAAAAAGGGCTCCCGCGAA
The DNA here is from genome assembly GCA_003978695.1 of Desulfobulbus sp. Taxonomy (GTDB): domain Bacteria; phylum Desulfobacterota; class Desulfobulbia; order Desulfobulbales; family Desulfobulbaceae; genus Desulfobulbus_C. Next base: position 1,356 of record QNYF01000110.1, read on the forward strand.
CTCAAGCATTACCTTGATGTCTCTGATGCTGACACGTGCATGGAGGGGAAACAATGTGTTTCCCTGGGGCTGGAAATCGCCCAGCTGAAAAATAATTACGCTGGTAAACAGTATTGATTGATCCGGAGATGCTCAGCAGGCCAGCCTGCAAATCCACAGGGATCTGGCACGGGTCCAGTCAGCTGTTGAATGCAGTGCTGCTTCCCGTTGTTCAGAGGAGCAAGAGTGAGATTTTGAGGAACCACTCACAACAAGAGGCGATAAATCTTTTCCACCTGCTCCCATTCACGGATACCCGGATTTTTCAATGCCGGATTAACTGCCCTCAAAACCCGTGCCAGACTGATTGTTACCCCCCCGACAAGTTCCGGAATTTTTTTCTCCATAAGGGGGGAGAGCCCTAATTTAAGCGGGGGGAGTGTCGCCTGTTGTTCAAGAATTGGGGAGAGGGAAATTCTTTCGTCAAATTCCTTAAAATCCCGGATTGCCTGCTGCAATCCGGCGGTAATCGGGATGTCTTGATACTCGATGATGTCACGGCCATTGACATTGGCCGTAACCTGTCCCAGAATAAGCAGGTTCCGTAAATTCCTTCCCACAAAATCACTGATCCGCCTGCCATCATTTTTATCAATGTTGAGTTGTGCAGCCTCACGAAACAGTCGTTGGAACTGTTGCATACCCATCACCATGATGCATGCCCCCCTTCTTGTTTTACGTATCCTCGGCGAGTTCCTTGCCGAGTTTTCGTGCGGCAAGAGCTGTAAAAGTTAACATCCACCCATACATAATAAGTTCAACGCTGACAAATACCCCTATGACCCAAAGCCCGGAAACAGGCCAGCTGAGAGCAAGAATCAGGGCAAAAAGAATATCTACAGCACCGACGAGCACGGGCATAACCCATTTCCAGCCCAGCTTGCGCAGCTGGAAGCCATGGAGAATTCGAATGCCCCCCAGGCCAAAAAACATTCCAGCCAACAGCAGAGTCAGGGCCGCTGATGCAGCGGCCGGGTTTGCCAGGACCAAGGCACCTGAACAGATATAGAGCACGGCTAGTAGGACATGTACCATACGTCCACGCCATTTTTCTTCCCTGTCAATAATCGTCTGGACCAGAGAAAAGGTTCCGTTAACGAGGATCATTGCTCCAAAAAACAGGACCGTCACCAGGGTCATGGTAATACTCATGAACAGGCCAAGGCTGCCGGTCACCAGCATCAGAATTCCGAGAGCCAGCAACCAACCCCATTTACGGGGCAGCTCCTCCAGATCGACCACGACAATACTTGTGGTTATTTTTTCTGCGTTGCTCACAGCGTGTACCTCCATCTTTATAAAACCAGAACCGACACAGGCAGAACGAAAATGCTCTGCCTGTGTCGATGGTCTTGTATGTTAATTATTTGCTTTCACTCTTGTGGGCACCGAATATTTTCTCTTTGAATTCTTTCAGACCATTTTTCAGCTTATCCATGTAGCCCTTGCCAAACTTTCCATCCTCTGTCTTTTTCTTGATTTCCTTAATCTGCTTATAAAAAAGTTTGTACTCTTTCTTGTTGCCGTAGCCGAGAGCCTCGGCCATCTCAATCTGGGTTCTGGTGTCGGTAAGCAATTCCTCAAGTTGTTTATTCTGCTCTTGAGTCCGATTCTCCTGAATGGCAAGTGCATCAGCTTTTCTTATCATCTCTTCTGCCCTCAGAATGGGGAGTGGAATGATATTTTTTGTGACAACCAGTGTTGAAATCAAGTCATAAAGACCATCTTTGGCTTCCTGATACTTCTCCTTATCCACCAGCCTGGCCACAGATTTAATGCCATCAGAATAGCTGGCCAAAGGAATTGAGGTTACAGTAACATCAACTTCAGAAATCAATCCCATAAGGATATCTCTGGCCTGTTGCACCTCACCGTCTTTAAGTAATTCCCTGGCGGTCTTTACTGTTTCCTTGATGACATCAACCGAGTTTATCAGATCATATGTCTGTACTCGTACATCTATTGGGGCCAGGGCAAGCTCAGGTGCACGGGCAATTACTATATCCAGTTTACCCGTGACCAGGGCCAGGGTATCAAGCGCCTGTTGTTTATCCTTCTTGTCCAACGCCTCGATAGCTGTTCCGGTTTGGGCGAGGGCGGCAACCGCCTCCTTCATCACAGTTGCTCTTTTATCTCCTGCAGCCTTGAGGGTTTTGGCCTTTACTTCTTTTGCCACCTTTGCACTCCCTGCTGCCGAACTGGTTTTTACCTTGCTAGCAGCCATTGTTACGTTGGCAAACAGCATTGATCCAGCCGCCATCAGACAAAGTATTACCCGATAGATTTTTTTTTGCTCATTCATGGTACACCTCCTTGCGTATACGTTGTTTAGACCACCTTGAAAATTTGAATTTTTCAAGGCAGCATTTATTCAATGACTCATCTAGATAAAAGAACAGCAAGAGGTGTGCCTAAAACGAAATGCATGTAAAATCAATATGATATCAAAACATGACAAAGAAAACCAACAAAAAAGCGGCCAATCTGGCCGCTTTCATTTCACACAGGTGGCCAGATTGGCCGTCATGATGCGTTTACTCCGCAATACGTAACTGACAAGGGATAACAGCTTATGGCAAAAAGAAATTCTGAGCGTGAAATATTTCTGCAGAGGAGACTGAACTCCCCTGTCACAGGCTCCTGATCAGAACGGCTTATTTATCGTTGAGTTTTCGACGCAGGGTGCGTTCGCCTATACCGAGCTGTTCAGCTGCTTTTTTGCGGTTACAATTTGTCCGTTTGAGGGCGGCATCAATCAGTATCTTTTCCGCGTCTGCAAGGGTTGAATCTGCTGGTATGCACATGCTTTCCCTCGCAGAACAGGTGGAATGATCCTGTATTGCGGGAATGGTCGTGAGAAGAAATGCAGAGGAGATCTCCTGGATGTTTTCAGGCAGGCGTACGGCCAGTCTGGTCATAAGGTTACGAAGCTCCCTGATATTACCGGGCCATGGATAGTTGAGAAGCAAGGATTGCGCCTCCGGGGTGAATGCTGGCACAGGTTGTTGTCTGCCTATTTCATCCATGGTGTGCCGGAGAAAATGGTTGGCAAGAAGAAGAATATCCTGTCGGCGTTTTTGCAGTGGCGGCAGTTGAATCTGCAGGACATCCAGACGGTAGAAGAGATCTTGGCGAAAAAGTCCCGCCTCGACATCTTCGTGCAGGTCACGATGGGTGGCGGCCACAATACGGACATCAACCGGGAATGGTTTTTCTCCTCCGATGCGTTGAATGGTACGGTCTTCCAGCACCCGCAACAGTCGAACCTGAAACTGCAACGGCATTTCCCCGATTTCATCTAAAAAGAGCGTGCCACCTGCTGCCTGCTCAAACCGGCCCCGATGCCGGGAAGCAGCACCGGTAAAAGCGCCCCGTTCGTGTCCGAAAAGTTCACTTTCCAACATGGATTCCGGAATTGCCCCACAGTTGACCGTCACAAAGGGGCCACTGTTACGGGGACTGATTCGATGGACAGCCATTGCCACCAGTTCCTTGCCCGTACCCGTGTCTCCCTGAATAAGAACAGGCTCATCCAGAGCAGCGAAGCGGGGGATATCTGCCAGAGCCTCTTCCATAACCGGATCACGAAAGAGCAGATAGGGTTCCAGCTTGCTTTCAAGACAACCCGAAGCACGGCCGCCAACATCACGTTCCAGGCGACGAGCAAGAGCCAGGGGGTCAACGGGTTTTTGCAGATAGTCACGAACTCCGTGTTTTATGGCGTTAACCGCATTATCCACGGAGCCATGGCCGGTAATGAGATAAAAGAGACCGTTTGGATATCGTTGCTGGAACCTGGGCAGAAGATCAAGCCCTGTTCCTCTCTTGAGCTTGAGATCAGCCAGCAAAACATCCACAGGCGTGGACTCCAGGAGGAGCTCCGCTTCCCGCAGGCTTCCGGCAGTGACAACCTTGCCACCCAGCCCCCGAAGAGCCCGTGCCAGGCTGCGCTGGATAGCAGGATCATCATCGAGAACCAGAATATGAGTACCCGTCAGATCGGGCAGGGTTTCCGATGTCTTCATTTTGCCCCGGCACGGGAGTTGTCATGAGGCGGTATCAGTATCTCCACTCCATCCTCATCACGTGTTCGAAGATGTGAAAATCTATGCGAATACTTCAGTGCAACTGTGTGCTGTTTGTGCTCAATCATTTTTCATCTCTCTCCTGTTCGGGTCGGCTGCGGCAGTATAATGGTAAAAATGGTGCCTCCTCCCTCTCTGGCTTCTACACGGATATGGCCGCCGTGGGCCTCAATGGTTCTGCGGGAGATAGCCAGCCCCAGTCCGTGGCCGCTATCCTTGCTGGTAACAAAAGGGGCAAAAATATCCGTTTCTGCAGGAATTCCCTTGCCCCTGTCCCGCACAGCAATCAGCAGATTACTGTTTTTACGCCATGCCTCGCATTCAATAGCTCCTTCCTCCTGACCGCTTTCCGCAGCATTGATAATCAGGTTGAGTAGGGCATCCCGCACTCCGTTTTCCATGAGCAGAACTGGTTCTTGAACATTGGCCCAACATTTGAAGTGCAGGTTGCTTTTTGCCAGAATCGGCCCGGCCAGCCGTTCAATCTGCTCCAGAAATGTTTTTACATCTACCTCGGAGACCTTCTCATCACGTTGTTTTGTCAGATCCAGCATGGAGGAGAGTTTGTCATCCAGGCGAATCAGATCCTTATCCATATCCCTGATAATTTCCTCCCTTTGCTCTGGAACGATCTGCAAAGAGGCAAGATTGGCCCTGAAGCTGGTAAGTGGATTGCGCAAATCATGGACAAGGCCGGACATGAGCTCGGCAGCCTCAGCCCGTCGGTAGAGTTCCTGCATCCCTGCTTCCAGCAAACGCGTTTTTTTGGCCGACCAGATTGTTATGCCAAGGGCAATCAGTAGACAACCAATGCCAAGCGCAAAAAAGAAAAAGATAGCCTCACGAATAATAGCCATAGCCCGTCCCACCGACTTACGAAGGGTGGCTCGGTTAAAACCAAAGGTGAGATGTATCGGCCCGCTTTTTGCGTCTTTAATGATAAATTCAATGTGCAACACGGGTGGGGATTCGTTGTAGAGCCTTTGAGAGGCTGTTGAACTGCGAAAATCCCGGTCAGGTAATTCTTTGTATTGGGACGTTGTTTTGGTTATCAGCTGGCTTGCACCATCACGGTATTTATGAAATCCCCTGGTAGACGTCTCCAGGTTGACGTGTTCGAGCTCGGGAACCTTTGTAAAAATGATATTTAATTCCCGGTGTAACCAGGAGGTTTTGTTATCAACCTCCCCGGAGATATTGGAATGGGAGAGATGTTCAAGTACTGGTGTTACCGGCTGCAACAGCCCATGGATCACAAGCTCAGCCTGCGCCTGTCTTACTTTGTAGTACAGCCAGGCTGAACCTGCTCCAGTCACAGTGATAAACAACATCAGAACAATCAGATATGGCAGAAGAAACATACGAACTACCGGTAGGCTTGATCGAATTACCGCAGCCATACCCGGACTCTCAGATGCAATTTCGGAAGATTCTCCAATATCACTCTGCATTACCATGCGTTGTCCTTCATTTTCCTGTCGACCTTAAAAATGATGCCTGTTCGGGGTATTACAGCGATATTGTTATAATAAAAAAAATCCGTGGCAGTGCACTTAGCTGAGAATCGCATACTGCTGAATTTATATATTGCGGTTAATACCAGCTCTGGTTGCAGATGATTTCCACCTTGATTTTCCATTACCTTTTTCACCCGGTTCATGTCAAGTCTACTCTTTTTTTTGTAACTGTTCAGCTACACTCCATCTCGGAGTCGTGGCTTCCCTGCGACGATCGGACCGCTTCGCTGTTATAGCTCGTTGGCCTGCTTGCCACACAATATATGGAGCACACTTGAACAGTTACAGACCACACGTTATGCCAAATTCGAGGTGCTACCTGTTTAGTTACAAACTTTCACAAGAATAATGCTTAAAAAAAACTGTCTGATAACAATCATAATAAAATATCTCTGACTGGTCATCGTGAACCCGCCAGCGCCACGCAGCAGAGTTCATGTACGCAGTACTTCGCAGGTGGCCATTGATCATGAAATGACGATATTACCCTGACCTATCCTGTACGACATGCTGTTACCGGGGATGTGTCATATCCTCAGGCCGTACCAGCTCGTCAAACTGCTCCCCGTTGAGAAGGCCAAGACCCATAGCCGCTTCACGCAATGTGCAGTTTTCCGCATGGGCTTTCCTGGCAATCAGGGCGCTTTTTTCATAGCCAATATGCTCATTTAATGCCGTTACCAGCATGAGAGAGTTATTGAGGTTGCGGTTGATGTTCTCCGGATTTGCTTCAAGACCTGTTGCGCAGTGGTCGTTAAACGA
>QNYF01000149.1 GCA_003978695.1 Desulfobulbus sp.
GAAAAGGCATTTTTTCAAGGTGGCCTGAAGATAAACTACACCTTAGAGGCAACGCCAGCCATTAGCTGCTCATAATGAGAATTTTTAGTTGCTATTCAGGGAGCACCACGACTTTGTCATAACGAGTGGTCTGTAACTGAAGTTACGATTATTTTTCGAAATCAAGGAATTGAGACACGACCGCTTGAGGGCGGAACCCATCTATTTTTTGGATTAATTCATGAAAAAATTTTTTTTGTTTCTTTGCGTACTGAGTTTTTTTACCCCAGACCTACTGCTCGCAGAGGCAGGCAAGCAGCAGCAGGAAACACAGGTGTACAGAGACCTGGAAACTTTTGCCAATGTACTGAACCTGCTGGAACAGCATTATGTCGAGGAGATATCTGATCATGATGTCATAACCAGCGGAATCAACGGCATGTTGAGCTCCCTTGACCCGCATTCTTCATACATGCCGCCGGAGCAGTACAAAGAGTTACAGGAAGAAACCAAAGGAAGTTTCAGCGGCATAGGGATCGAAATAACAGTCCGTGACGGTGTACTTACCGTAGTCTCTCCCATTGAAGGAACACCAGCCTACCGTCAGGGATTACAGGCCGGGGACCAGCTCATAAAAATTAATGGCCAGCTGACCAAAGACATGACCCTTATGGATGCTGTAAAGCAACTTCGGGGACCAAGAGGTGAGACCGTAACCATTACCATTCATCGTAAGGGGGTTCAGGAATTACAAAATGTGGTTCTTGTGCGTGACGTAATCCCGCTCCATTCGGTGAAATCATTACCCCTTGAATCCGGAATACTCTATCTGCGCATCACAAACTTTCAATCGACCACCACCCGCGATTTTCGAAAAGCATTACAGAATTCGCAAAAGAAAAAAGCTATCAAAGGACTGATACTTGACCTGCGCGGCAATCCCGGCGGGTTGCTGGACCAGGCAGTAAAGATTGCGGATATATTTATTCATGAAGGCGTTATCGTTTCCACCCGGGGGCGGGACCCGGAGCTTGACATGGCTTTTGACGCCCACCAGGGCAGCAGTCAATATGATTTTCCCATGATTGTGCTTGTCAATGGTGGATCAGCCAGTGCCTCGGAAATTGTAGCCGGTGCATTACAGGACCATAACAGGGCAATAATCATTGGAACGAAGACGTTTGGCAAAGGTTCTGTCCAGACCATTATACCGTTGCCAAACGGTGCCGGTCTACGGATGACCACTGCCAGATATTACACCCCCAGCGGCCAGTCAATTCAGGCCACAGGAATCACACCGGATCTCATCGTCCCGTTTGACGACACTACACGGCAACAAAAAAATGGGGGAGGCTGGTCGATACGGGAAAAAGACCTGCCCAACCATTTTGAAAATAATACTGGAGAAAAGAAGCACAAAAAAAATCTAAAAACACAGGAACAGGAGGTAGCCCAACGGCTAGCCACGGATAACCAACTTCGCTCAGCACTTTTCATCCTCAAAAATCAGAGTCAATGATTATAAATGTGACTCTTGCACTTATCGATTCAATCATGAACTCTCCTGTTGATATGCTGCAAACAGGACAGAGGTTGGTTCAAAACAGTTGCGTTATTGCCGAAAATTAGGCGCTGTAGGGAACTTAAGCTATTCGCGCTCATTATTTTTGAGATTCTCCTTTCGCCTGCGGATGAGCCTTATCATACACCCGGGTTAAATGATCCATATTGAGATGGGTGTATTTCTGGGTGGTTGACAGGCTGACATGGCCGAGGAGTTCCTGGACACTGCGCATATCAAGGCCCATTTCGAGCAGATGGGTGGCAAACGAGTGGCGCAGGGCATGGGGGGTAACCCGTACTCCTATTCCGGCCCGCACGGCATAGCCGGCCACCAGCCTTTCCACACTGCGGCTGGTAAGACGGGTGCCTCGACTGTTTAAAAAAAGAGCTTCACGCTCTGCTTCATGTCCCCGTTTAATACGATCAACAATGAGCTGATCACGCTGGGAAAACCAACCCTTTAGCGCATCTGCTGCGGCATTGCCAAAAGGAACAATGCGTTCCTTACTGCCCTTCCCCTTTACCCTGACCATACCTCCGGAAAAATCCAGATCATCAATATTGCGGGAGACGAGCTCAGACACGCGCATCCCGGTCGAATAGATCAACTCCATCACCGCTCTGTCCCGCAGGTAAAAACTATCCTGCCTTCCCGGCTCTTCCAGCAGGCTGAAGACCTCATCCACCGTGAGAAAAACTGGAATAGAACGCGCCAGTTTCGGTCCGGCCACTCCGGCAAGCGGGTCATGGGGCATCACGCCTTCACGAATGAGAAACCTGAAAAATGTTCGTAACGCAGACATTTTACGGGCAACTGTAGCGCTTGAATTGGTGTTGTATAAAGACGTAAGATACGTCCTGATATGTTCACGGGTTAAAAGCGGCAGATCTATCTCGTCGCCGACACAGGCGAAAAATTCTGTCACGTCACGAGTATACCCGTCTACAGTATGAGGAGAATAGCCTCGTTCAACCCGCAGCCAATCAACAAAAGCGGGGAAATGATCCGTATTCATAATTCAGGTGTTGAAAGCCTTATACATAATGTTTAGAATATGTTTTACTGACTCTTTAATACGCATTCTACTCGTGAATCAGCAGGATGCAACCGGCGTTTTAACAGGAACAGGAAATGGCCAAAAAAACCTTTGAAAGTGCTCTTGCAAAACTTGAACAGATTACAACCGAGCTTGAGGCTGGAGAGCTTGGCCTGGAAAAAAGTCTGAAAAAATTTGACGAAGGTGTCGGACTGATAGCTTTCTGCAACGAAAAGCTGGAAGAAGCCCGAAGCCAGGTTGAACTTTTACAGAAAAAAAACGGCAGACTTTCAGCTGTTCCGTTTGATGAGAACACCTCTGATGAGGAAGCGTTTCTCAAGTAATGAAATACCAGGAGATGCCTTTTTTTGTAATAATGACATATCGTCCGGCAAAGGAATCAAGTCTACAAGAGTGAAATCCGCTATGAATTTTCCGGATCATACACTTTAAGGATAATATATAATGCTCATGCCAAACATCCCCCAGGACACGACTGTCAACCTGCTGGACTCCATTGATTCTCCAGATGATATTCGCAATATGGATATTGCGTCGCTGGAAATCCTTGCCGAAAATATCCGGGAAAAAATAATTTCCACAGTGGCAGTCAACGGCGGCCATTTAGCCCCCTGTCTTGGTGTTGTCGAGCTGACCATTGCCCTGCACTATGTTTTTGACACCCCAAAAGACAAACTGGTCTGGGATGTAGGGCACCAGTGTTATACCCATAAACTCCTCACCGGACGCAGAGATACATTTCACACACTCAGGCAGTACCAGGGGATAAGCGGCTTTCCCAAGCGGTCTGAAAGTGCATATGATGTTGTTGAAACCGGCCATAGCTCAACATCTATTTCCTACAGCCTGGGCATGGCCGCAGCAAAGGACATCAGGGATGAAAACGGCAAGGTTATTGCCATTATCGGCGATGGTTCCATGACCGCCGGCCTTGCCTTTGAAGGATTGAACCATGCCGGTGATCTGGACAAGGATCTTATTGTGATCTTAAATGACAACGAGATGTCCATTTCGCCAAACGTTGGTGCCATGTCCAGTTTTTTAAGCAGAAAACTGACATCTAAAACCATGCGCCGGCTCAAAGACCACGTTGAGGAACGTTTAAAATCCCTGTCTTCAGTGGGGGAAAACATTCTCACTGTTCTGCGCAAATCTGAAGAAAGCCTGAAAGGTTTTTTCACCCCTGGAATGCTCTTTGAGGCCTTAAAATTTGAGTATATCGGACCGATCCCAGGACATGATCTTGAAGATCTTATTGAAACGCTGCAAAACGTGCGTGACAACAGCCACGGCCCCGTACTTATCCATGTACTCACCACAAAAGGCCAGGGCTATGAACCAGCGGAGACAAATCCCGGAGATTATCACGGAATAGGTCCCTTTGATATTGCCACCGGCAAGCCCCGCCCTTCGACAGGACCGGTATCATACACCTCTGTGTTCGGCAACACAATCTGTACACTGGCCCAAAAGGATAAACGTATTACGGCAATAACTGCGGCCATGCCCGCCGGCACCGGACTGGTCAAATTCAGCAGGCAGTTTCCTGAGCGGTTTTTTGATGTGGGAATCGCCGAGCAGCACGCGGTAACCTTTGCGGCCGGCCTTGCCATGGAGGGAATGCGACCGGTGGTCACCGTCTATTCGACCTTTATGCAGCGGGCGCTTGATCAAGTCATTCACGATGTCTGTCTCCCTGACCTGCCTGTGACCTTTGCCCTTGATCGTGGCGGAGTAGTGGGGGATGACGGGCCAACTCATCACGGAGTTTTTGATCTCTCCTTTCTCCGCTTTATTCCAAATCTTACGGTCATGGCACCCAAAGATGAAAACGAGTTACAGCACATGCTTTTTACCTCTATTAACGGGGAAAGTCCTTGCGCGATCCGATACCCCAGGGGCAAGGGGGAAGATATTGCTTTGGACAAAAAACTCAGCTCACTTGTTATCGGCAAGGCTGAACTCCTGCGTGAAGGAGGCGACGTGCTTCTCCTTCCCATTGGCAACAGGGTTTATCCCGCCCTTGAAGCAGCTCAGGGTCTCGCCAAACTCGGCATTGACGCTGCTGTTATTAATCCCCGTTTTATCAAACCACTGGACAATGAGCTGATTGGTACCTGGGCTCAGAAATGTGGTAAAGTGGTAACAATTGAAGATAATGTGAAAAAAGGCGGCTTTGGCAGTGCTGTCCTGCAGATGCTTCATGAACTCCACCTTATTCTCCCTGTACGGATACTTGGCTACGGCAACAAATTCATAGACCAGGCCCCGCAGGAAATTTTGTGGAAAAATGCCGGACTTGATGCCGCCGGAATTATCAAGGGGACTCTTGAAGTCATGAAACAAAAGGGCTGAAATCAGAACACCCCGGTACCACTTCTTCTTCTGCTTACATGTTCATCGTACCGGCCTGTCCCTGAGAGGTTGGTTGCCGCGTGGTTCTGCAAGTTTTTCGCACCCACCTGAAGAATTACGCATGATTTTTACTTTTGGCATCAACCACCAGCACATGGATGTAAATTTTCCCAATAACGCTGTACGTGTATAAGTAGTGTCTGTCCATAAATGAGAATTTTCGTTCGAGTTCAAGGAACATAGAAAAATAAAAGCGCAGCATATTAGACATATGTGAGCATTTTATTTTTCGTAGTGACGCAGAAATCGGGCGAAAAGGCCATTTAGGGACAGCCACTAACTAACTTTCCCTTTTCAGGAAGACTTCAGGAGTAATGCCTTGAAAAATATATTTTATTTTATTTTCGCTTTCTTTCGCTTCATCTGGAAATTCCTGACAACAGGAGCGGCTGTTCTCAGTACTCTCATTTTGCTTGCTTTTATAGCCCTGATAGCCGCCTCATTTTTCCAACGCCGGCCCCCGACCGTTATTCCGGATAATTCTGCCCTGGTATTCGCTCCCAGAGGCAGTATTGTTGAAAAAAAATCACCTCTTGATCCCGTGTCACGAATGCTCAGCAGCATGTCGGGAACCCCTCTCCATGAAGAACTGCTTATTGGAGATGTTGTTGAGGGTATCCGGGCGGCTGGAACTGATGAGCGCATCAAAGTGCTTGTCGTTGCTCCAAGCCATCTGGAAAAGGCCAGCCTCGACCAGTTGCGTGATATTGGCCATGCAATTGAGGAGTTTAAAGACAACGGAAAAATAGTTATTGCCACCGGCGATAACTTCTCACAGGGCCAGTATTACCTGGCATCATGGGCTGATGAGATATATCTCAACCCCATGGGCATGGTCAATCTGCATGGATTCGGTGTTTTCCGGCTCTACATAGCTGAGCTTCTGAACAAGCTCAGCGTGAACTTCCATATCTTCAAGGTCGGCACCTTTAAATCAGCCCTGGAACCGTTTATTCGCAATGATATGTCTCCGGCAGCAAAAGAGGCAAACCAACTCTGGCTCACCAGCCTCTGGGACTCTTTCTGTAGCGATCTTGCAGCAAACCGGGGGATTCCGCAACGGGCAATTACTCAAGCTGTTAATAAACTGGCTGATAACATGCATGTCGCCAAGGGCGATTCAGCGCAGATGGCTTTAAATAACGGACTTGTTGACGGTCTTAAGACCAGGCAGGAATTACGTGACTACCTTGGCACACTGGTAGGAAAATCCACCAAAAAAGGAAGCTTCAGGCAAATAAACTTTTCACGATATCTCGACACAATAGCAACGACTTCCAAACAGCGGGACAACGGACGAGACAGAGTAGGAATAATAGTTGCTCAGGGAAACATTATTTATGGTGAGGCAAAAGTTGGTCAGATTGGATCAGACGCACTCGGCAGACGAATTCGGTTGGCGAGAAATGATGATAATATCAAAGCCCTTGTCCTGCGGGTGGATAGCGGAGGAGGCAGCGCCTTTGCATCTGAACTTATTCGCCAGGAACTCCTTCTCACGCAAAAAGCAGGAAAACCGGTCGTTATTTCCATGGGATCAATGGCAGCCTCGGGAGCCTATTGGATTTCAGCTGATGCCGACAAAATATTCGCCGCCCCCACGACTTTAACAGGTTCAATCGGCATTTTTGGTGCCATGCCAACCTTTGAAAAATCCCTGGCAAAAATCGGCGTTTTCAGTGATGGCACCGGAACAACAGAGCTTGCCGGGGCCGGGAACCCCACCCGACCTTTTCCGGAGAGTTTAGGCAGGGCCATCCAGTCCGGAGTTGAACAGGGTTACAGGCGATTTATCAGTATCGTTGCCACCGGCCGAAAAATCGAGAAAAAACAGGTAGAAAAAATAGCAGAGGGCAGGGTCTGGGATGGTGCCACAGCTCTTAAACTCGGACTTGTTGATGAGCTGGGAAGCCTTGAAGATGCCGTCAATGCCGCAGCAGATCTCGCAGGAATACCAACAGCAAACGCCATGTATATTTTTGATGCGGAAACACCTGCTGAACTCTTGTTAAAAAGTCTGGGCCTGGCAGAGGCTGCTCTTGGCCTCCCCAAACAACCGGTTCTTTCCATAGCTGATAAAATACTCCAGGATGTGCTTGTCCAGTATGATTTTATCACGCACGGGGATCCGCAAAACATGTACAGCCACTGCATGCTTCCCGGTTCCATAAGCAGTTTCTGATTTTTTTGAACTGTTCAGTTACAGACCACACGTTATGCCAAAGTTGTGGTGCTACCTGAATAGTTACTTTTTTTAAGGATACGTTACCTCCCAATGGAACAGAATATTGTTTTTCTGCTCTGGCACCAGTTAGGCTGGCCTTTGCTGAGACTGCTTATTTTCATTTCACTCGGCCTGCTGGTTGCCAACTTCATTGAGGCCCTCAACTGGACCAGAAAAATGGCTGTTGTTGCCCGCCCTCTGACCCGGTTTGGTCATCTTTCTCCTGTAACAGGTGCCGCTTTTTCCATGGCTTTTTTCTCTGGCGTGTCAGCAAATACCATGCTTGCGGAAGCCTACGAAAAAAAAGAGATACAAAAAAAAGAGTTGATACTCTCTAACCTTTTCAACAGTCTGCCTACCTATTTTCTCCACCTGCCCACAACGTTTTTTATCACAGCGCCTCTTATAAAAGGTGCGGCAATCATTTATATAGGTCTC
>QNYF01000101.1 GCA_003978695.1 Desulfobulbus sp.
CCAGGAATTTTCATTGGAGGCAAGTTTGATAGATTCGCTGATGCCGTATTCTCTCTCCAGCTCGTCCTGAGGTTTGCCGGGAGGGTAGGGGATTATTTCTGCGATATTTCTGGGTGTATTAAGTTTCATTGTATCGGTGTGAGTAATTAAATAATCAATGGAAGAATGCTTTTTGGAGAGGCGAAGCTTTGCTTATAATACACTTCGCAGTTGCTCATGATAGGCAGGGCGGGTTATTTTCAGAGACTTTTCATCTCTTCCGGCTTACCGGGCCATGCCCCTTGTCGCTCATAGTTATTATGAGCTGCTACAATGGAGGTCTTTTTTCTTTGATTCCTGCCTGTTGTTCCAGGTTCCAGGCTGCTCTGAACAGTGCTGCTTCATTGAAATGCGTCGCCTGCATCTGCATTCCTATGGGAAGGCCGTTGCTGGAGAAGCCACAGGGGACAGAAATACCTGGAATGCCTGCAAGATTTGCTGACAGGGTAAGGATGTCTGAAAGATACATGGCAAGGGGGTCTTGGGAATGTGTACCGATCTCCCAGGCAGGGGTCGGGCTAACGGGTGACACTACCAGATCACACTCGTTAAAGGCTTTGCTGAAATCATCTTTTATAAGCGTTCTGACTTGCGATGCTTTCATGTAATAGGCATCATAATAGCCGGAAGAAAGAGCGTATGTGCCAATGAGGATCCGTCTTTTTACCTCGTCTCCAAAACCTTGCGAACGGCTTTGTTTATACATATCAATTAAGCTGTCTGCGTCAGTATCCCGGTAGCCGTAACGGACACCGTCAAAGCGGGCCAGATTAGAGCTTGCCTCAGCTGGAGCTATCAGATAATACACCGCTACACAGTATTCGGTATGGGGAAGAGAAATATCAACGATTTCAGCTCCCGCATCCTTAAGCATGGCAATTCCCTCCCTGACAGCGCTATCAACCTCAGGGTGTAATCCCTCGGCAAAATACTCTCGGGGAATACCAATACGCATGCCCTGCATACCATCTGTAAGTGAGCTGGAGAAATCAGGAACATCTCGTTGAATGGAGGTCGAGTCGTGAGGGTCAAAACCTGACAGTACATTCATCATCAATGCGCAGTCAGTAACATCCCTGGTTAACGGGCCAATCTGATCAAGCGATGAGGCAAAGGCAACCAGACCGTACCGGGACACGCGTCCATAGGTGGGCTTCATGCCGACAATTCCGCATAAGGAAGCAGGCTGTCGTATGGAGCCTCCGGTATCTGAGCCAAGAGAGGCAAGGCATTCACCTGCTGCGACAGAGGCAGCAGAGCCGCCGCTTGAACCTCCGGCTACATAGCCCTTTTTCCAAGGGTTCTCCGGTACGGTGTACGCACAGTTTTCACTGGTTGATCCCATGGCAAATTCATCCATGGCCACTTTGCCCAGCAGGACAGCCCCTGCGTCTTTAAGTTTTTCCACAACTGTAGCGTCATAGGGAGGCGTGAAGCCCTCAAGAATTTTTGAACCGCAGGTAGTGGGCATGGTTGACGTACAGAGGACATCTTTGAGCGACAGAGGCAGGCCGCAAAGAGCTCCTCCCGTGCCATCCTGCAGCCGGTTATCCGCTTGAGCTGCGGCTTTAAGAGCCTGATTTTTGTGCAGGCTGAGAAAGGCTTTGACGCTGGCCTCGACTTGATCAATACGTTTAAGAAATGCGTTAGTGAGAGCTGTTGCGGTAATGTCTCCAGCAACCAGTCTGTCTTTAGCCTGCTGTAGTGTGAGATTGTGTAATTCCATAGGAAAAGAGGTCAATTAAGTTCACTGTCGGACAATAAATGCCCATGAGATGCACATTTAAAAGGTTTTCAGGTGATAATTTTTGGCACAATGAAAGCGTCCTCGTTGTGCCTGGGGCCGTTGGCAAGGGCCTTGTCCCGTGCCAGAGATTCGCGAACCTCATCAGCTCGGAAAGCATTGGTGATATTCTGGGTATGGGTGGTCACCGGCACACCGCTGGTATCAAGCTTGTCGAGCTTGGCAACATAGCTGAGGATGTTATCCAGCTGGCGGGTCATTTGTTCGACTTCTTTTTCAGTCAGATCCAGTCGGGCCAGAGCAGCTACTTTTTGTACTTCTTCTTGAGTGATTTTCATATCTCTACAATAGTCAGGTTAGCCGGTTCACCTGTTACTGTCTTTTATGTACCTGATGGGGTCAGGTCGTCAGCTGGGATGAACCATGTTTCAGGGCTGTAATTTTTTCAGTGCAGTGTTCTTTATACTGCGCGTCAGGCGAAAGAACAAGTCTGCCATGTGGCCTTTTAAAGTATTTCCGTTTAGGGGTTACAGCTTCCAGTAATTACCCGCAATCTGCAGTGCCTGATCAAGGGGAGAACACCCCACATCTGCTGAGGCAAGCGTTTGCGCTTTCTCAGAGCTCAGGTTGACAGGATAACCACAGTCAAGCCGTTTGCCGCAGAGTTCAGCCAGTACCGCCAGTGCGCCATCCCGCATGCCGGTAAGATTGTATCCTCCCTCAAGGGTTACCAGCAGCTTTCCCTCACAGATTTCATCAGCTATGTTGATAAGCTGGCGGGTCATCCAGGCAAATCCATCCGACGTGACTTCCATGGCACCCAGGGGATCATCCTTGTAGATATCAAAGCCGCAGGATATGAGGATAAGCTCCGGCTTATACTGGCGTGTAACGGGGAGGACCAGCTCATTATATATCCGGGCAAATTCCAGGTCTCCCTGGCCTCCGGGCAGCGGGATGTTTATCGTAAAGCCGTCTCCTGCCCCTGAACCTTGTTCAAGCAGGGCACCGGTTCCGGGGTAATATGGAAACTGATGGCTGGAGAGATAGAGGACGCGGTCGGTATCATAAAAGCTGTGTTGAGTGCCGTTACCGTGGTGCAGATCCCAGTCGATAATCATTATTTTTTTTAAGCCAAGTTCTTTTTGAGCCCAACGTGCTGCAATGGCGATATTGTTGAACAGGCAAAATCCCATAGATTGATCTTTTTCCGCATGATGACCGGGAGGGCGAATCAGGCAGAACGCATTATCAATCTCCCCATTATCAAGACGGGTTATACCGTCAATAAGAGCTCCGACTGCAAGACGGGCTGCTTCCCAGGATTCTGCCGAGGTCCTGGTATCGGCATCAAGGTAGTCGTGATCTCTTCCCTTGGTGGCGGCTATTCTTTTGACGAGTTTTTCGGAATGATTAAGAGTGAGAATGTCGTCTGATACAGGTTCAAATGCGGGATAAAGAAAATGTCTGCCAATAGGCTCTTTGTCAAGCTCGTCATAAATCACCTGCAGCCGTTCCGGTGTTTCCGGATGGTCATACCCGGGCTGGTGTTGCAGGAAAAGTCTATCCCGGTAAATTGCTGTTTTACGCATGGCAGCTCCTTTGACAGTTATATATCTGTTTTTCTGTTATTATGTAGTCCATGCACTGGTCATGTGGTTCAACAGGCACTGTTGCTATCATTTGTGCTTCATAGGCAAGGGCAACACGTTTGGCCTGAGGTGCGTCCCGGCTGAGAAAACGGTCGTAAAACCCTCCTCCATATCCCAGACGTCCTCCTCTTGCGTCAAAAACAGACCCGGGCACAATGACCGTATCAATATCTGCACATCTGCCTGTGGAGGCGGCAACCGCTGCGGGAGTTGGTTCGGGGATGCCGTAATAGCCGGGAATGAGCTGCTCTTCGGGATTGTCTATCGAGATCGGCAAAAGAGTGGATTGTTTTGCAAGAGTTAATGGAACAGAGACTGTGCAGCCTTTTTGTAAAAGCTGTTTAATCAGGTCCATGGTTTGCACTTCACTGCGAAAGTGGACATAAATAAATATATGGCCTGCTTTGCAAATTGATAAGTGAGGCAGGAGCAGGTTGTGAATTGTTGTACTCATCTGCTTCCGGTGCGCAGCCGGAATGCGATCTCTTGTCTGCAATATATTTTTTCGGAGTGATAACCTGTCCATGTTGAAACCTTTATATAAGAGAGAGGCAATAGACAATATACCCCAGCAGAAAGAGTAATCCATACCAGCGGTTGGTTCCGCCATGCCTGTGCAGAATGGGAATCAGGATGAAAGTAAAGCCAAGCATCACCGGCAAATCACGTAGGAGGAGCTCCGGGGAGAGGGCAAAGGGTTTAATTATGCCTGTAAGCCCAAGCACCATAAAGAGGTTAAACATGTTTGAACCGATGACGTTGCCGATTAATAACCCTGATTCGTTACGGCGCAGGGCGGAAATACTAGAGGCCAGTTCAGGAAGAGATGTACCGATTGCTGCCATTGTCAAACCGATGATAAGCTCTGAAATGCCAAAGTAACGGGCCAGATCCACGGCTCCATTAATAAAAAGATTCGAGCCCCCGGCCAGCAGGATAAGTCCTGTACAGATCAGGGCAAGGGGGACCAGCAGCGAAGCAGAGGAAATGTTACCGCGTTTTTCCTGTGTTGCAGAGCTGGCACCATTGCCAAGATGGGAGCGATAGATAAGGACAGTGTAACTTACCAGTGCCAGGGTAAAAAGCAGTCCAAGAGAACGCGGAAAATGGCCGTAATTGGTTGCAACAATTAAAATAACAGAGCCGCCAACGACCAGTAAAAGTTCTGTCCACACCTCGCGCAGGGGAAGTGTCAGGGGCATGATAATGCTTGAAATACCCAGAATGAGACCGACATTGGCAATATTTGAACCAACCACGTTGCCAATCATAATATCCGGGTGGTTCTGGAGAGAGGCTGTGAGGCTTACAAAAAGTTCCGGCACCGAAGTGCCAAAGGCCACTATGGTTAAACCGATCACCAGAGGGCTCATTCCCCATCTCTTCGCAAGACGGGTGGCCCCGCCGACCAGAGTTTCGCCGCCGCCGACCAGCAAAACAAGGCCGCCCAGAACTGCCAGGACAGCAATGAGAGGGCTTGAAAAAAACGGGTCCTGCATCATGGATGAACTATGGCTCGCATTTCCGGTTCGCCTTGCCGTTCAAAGGCTTTGTCAATGATGGGTTTTAGACGAGATTTTATTTTTTTTAGGGGCGGGATATTGGGAATTTGGGGAAGAAGTTTATCCACAGGTTCCGGAGGACTGACTTTCATTTTTTTCTCCAGGCTTTCCCCGGTTTTCGGTTGCAGGCCGCCCTCCATGGGGCCGGATTTAACAGCACCAGCCCCGCCAAGGCCCCGAAGAAAACCCATGATCATACCCAGGTCATTTTTTTTGTAAAAGAGTTTTATCTCTTCACTGATTGTTTCCCTTTCCTCTCTGAGTTCCTCAAGAGCAGCTTGATAATCAGCAATATGTTCTGCAAGCTCTTCGTAGGTGTCAAAGATCATGTTGCGAAACCGGCTGCTTTTTGCCAGGCCGTGTACTGTACGTCCTGCAAGTACCCGTTTGCGGATGGTAGGGGATTCCGCAATGTAGGGATCGAAAAATAATCGCTCGTCAAGACCTGTTTCACTGAAAAAGTCATGGATAAGCTGGTTGTCTTTCAGTAGTATATACAACCTGACAAGATCAAACCCTATTTTTTGTTCCAGGCGCCGGAATGAGGCGAGAACCATGTCGTCGTACGCCTGAATATCGTCTTCTATGAGTTTGCGAAAGCCGAAATAGCGATCAGCAATTTCTTTTTTAATTTCAATGGAGAGCATTTGGTCGATGTCCTGCATCATGGTGTTTTTCTCCTTGGTGGTTTACTGCTTGGCAGGAAGTATCAATCAACAATACAAAATGTTAGGCTTCGGCTCAAGTCTACTCTATTCAACCTGTTTTGCATAACGAAATGGCAGGAAGTATTCACTATGACCTCTCTTGATCAGCGGGATGAAATAAAAAATAGAATTCGTGAAGCTGCCGATATCGTGCAGGTTATCGGCGAGTGTGTGGAACTGAAGAAAGCCGGGACGCGTTTTTCTGGTCTCTGCCCTTTTCATGCCGAGAAGACGCCTTCTTTTTCTGTGAATCCCCAGGGACAGTTTTTTCATTGTTTCGGCTGTGGCGAATCCGGTGACGTATTCTCTTTTATGATGAAATATCATCATCTCACTTTCCCCGATGCCCTTAAAGATCTGGCCAGACGCTATAACGTTGACCTGCCTGAACGGAAAATGAGTGATGCTGACCGTGCTCGTATGCAGAAAAGAGAACAACTCTACCTGGTCAATCAGTCTGCATCCGAAATTTTTCAAAAATATTTGCTTACCGCAGATGATGCCCGGGGCGCCCGAAAGTATTTAGCCAAAAGAGGTGTACCTGATGAATTAGTGACCAGGTATCAGTTGGGCTACACACCGGGGCCTGAGATTGGCGGCTGGAAGTTTATTACCTCCCGGCTCCAGGCAAAAAAGATATCAACCATTGCCATTGAGCAGGCAGGGCTTGCCGTTAAAAAAGAGAGTGGTGGCTATTACGACCGATTTCGGGACCGGGTGTTGTTTCCGATTTTTGATATGAGCGGTAGGGCTGTCGCCTTTGGTGGACGGATTATGGGAGAGGGGAAGCCCAAGTACATGAATTCCCCGGAATCCATGATCTTTGATAAAAGCCGGTTGCTCTTTGGTCTGTATCAGCATCGGGATGCAATCCGTAAAAGCCGCAGGGCAATTGTTGTTGAGGGCAATTTTGATCTGCTGCTTCTTGCTGTGCACGGTATAAATAACGTGGTGGCACCTCTAGGAACCGCTCTGACACGTAGTCACATAAAGTCTTTACGTGGTTACTGCGATGAAGTGGTTTTACTTTTTGACGGGGATTCAGCGGGGCTAAAAGCCGCAAGGAGATCCATTCCGTTTTTTCTGGCTGAACAGGTTGAGGGAAAAGTTGCTCTCCTGCCAAAGGGGCATGACCCGGACTCTCTTGTCCGGGAGAAAGGAGCCGCAGCCATTTTGGATCTTGTGGAGCGGGCAAAACCCCTGCCTGAATTTGTTTTTGCTGCCCTCGTAGAAGAACACGGACTGACCCTGTCGGGAAAAAGTCAGATAATACAAGAATTATCAGTGCTGGTCCAAGAGGCGTCTGACCCCGCCCAGAAAGATTTGATGGTCGCTCATTTTAGTGAAAAACTGGGGATTTCTCCCGCTCGATTTGTAACAGGTGGGGAGCGGTCCTTTTCGCCCGAATCCCGTGTCGAGCAGGTGACGGAACGTTCTTTTCAGCAGTTACCGAGAAAACAACGACAGGTTGTTGATTTTCTTATTCTGTACCCTGAGTTTTTACAGGAGCTGCAGGATGGAGGCCTGGGAGATGTCGTCACGGAACCAGTTGTTCAGGAACTTATTGATTCTCTGGAAAAATTAAGGGCATCAGGTTCGTTTCTGCCAGAACAGCTTCTCTCTCAACTGTCGGGAGGCAGTGAACGTCAGTATGTCGCCGATTTGCTTATGCGAGGCTCCGTGGGTGAGGACGATGAGGAGACTCGAGGAAGAGAGCTCTGTGACGAGCTTCTTTCCTGGCTAAAATCCGCTCTTGGACAACGAAATGGAGCAAATTTACAGAAGAGGATACTCGAGGCACAGCAGGCAGGAGATTCCCAACGTGTCGGGAGACTGTTGCAGGAAAAAATGAAGGTTATCAGAAAAAACAGAGGTGTTTAGCGATAACTTCTTGAAAGAAGTATAAAATATGGTAGAATTATTT
>QNYF01000038.1 GCA_003978695.1 Desulfobulbus sp.
AGGTATCCTCCTTCTGCGTCCAGAGTGGTCTGTTTGCCGTCAATATAAAAATCAGAAGTTTTTCCTGATGTGAGAGTAAAGGTTCCTTCTCTATACGATTTTTCAAGGAGAAGTTTTTTGAGGCGCTGCAATTCATCCATGATTTTTCCATTTTTGTAACTGTTCAGCTGCCCCCTCCATCTCGGAGTAGTGGCTTCCATGCGACAATCAGGCCGCCTTACATAGGGTGACACCGCTTCGCTGTTATAGTTCGTTGGCCTGCCTGCCACAATAGGGGCACATCTGCACAGTTACAGGCCACACGTTATGTCAAAGTCGTGATGCTCTACCTGAATAGTTACTTTTTTCTTAATAATTGTTTATAATTTACATGTTTTTATGTCCTTGTGTAAAGAAAATTATTTCAGAGTGCAGGCATGGTTTTTTTTCAGTATCCTTTGTTTATGCCATGTGATAGTATTTATTAAGTTTGTTCTGTTGGTACAGCAGCCATGGGATACTTGTTCCGGGCTGAAGTCTTGTGATGGAATGTTGTATATTTTTTGTGCAAACACTATTTTTGGAGCTTTGTCATGTGTGGAATTGTTGGCTACACTGGAAATCGAAGAGTTGTTCCTATATTACTTGAAGGTCTGCGCCGCCTTGAATACAGAGGCTATGACTCTGCCGGACTTGTCTATCAGGACCAAGGCAAACTGGTCAAGTTTCGAGCTGCGGGAAAACTTGTCCATCTGGAAGAAGCTGTTGACGATGCCATTGGAGTGGCCAGTCATACAGGTCTTGGTCATACCCGTTGGGCCACACATGGTGCCCCCACCCGTGATAATGCGCATCCACATTCTGACTGTACGGGCGATCTTGTGGTTATCCATAACGGTATTATCGAGAATTACGGTTCTCTGAAAAAAGAACTCCAGGATGAAGGGCATGTCTTTACTTCAGAAACAGATACTGAGGTGCTGGCTCACCTTATTGAAAAATATTTGGATGGTGATCTTGTTGCTGCCGTGCAGAAGGCGCTGGCAAGAGTTGAAGGGTCGTACGCGTTGGGAGCAATGTGGGCAAAAGATCCCCATAAGATTGTAGCGGCTCGCAATCAAAGCCCGCTGGTCATGGGAGTTGATGATGACGCTTCCTATGTGGCCTCAGACGTTCCGGCCCTTCTTCCGTATACCCGCAAGGTGATTTTCCTTGATGACAATGAACTGGTTGTGCTGGAAAAAGGTTCGTATACCATTATGGATGTTGAGAATGGTCATGAGATAACCAAGGAGATTAAAACCATTGACTGGAATGCGGCCATGGCTGAAAAGGCTGGGTTTAAGCATTTTATGCTGAAAGAGATCTTTGAGCAGCCTCAAGCCATTCTCAACACGGTCAGTGGTCGAATCATACCCGACACCGGAGAGATAGAACTCCCGGAAATCGGCCTTACCGATAACGAAATTCAAAAGATCGAAAGAATAGCCCTGGTGGCCTGTGGAACTTCCTGGCATGCCGCACTTGTGGCAAAATACTGGATTGAGAAATGGGTGGGGATACCTGTTGATGTGGATATCGCCTCCGAATTTCGTTACCGGAAACTGCTGATGAATGAACGGGTGCTCACCCTTTCTATCTCCCAGTCCGGTGAAACTGCGGATACTTTGGCTGGGATCAGACTGGCGGCTTCTCTTGGCTCTAAAGTCGTTACCATCTGTAATGTGGTCGGCTCCACCATGACCAGAGAGGCAGATGGAGTTATTTATACCCATGCCGGACCGGAAATTGGTGTGGCCTCAACCAAGGCGTTTACCAGCCAGTTGTCGGCCCTGTTTATGCTCACCCTCTATCTCGGCCAGATCCGCCAGACCATTGAAAAGGATAAACTGAAAGAACTGGGAGCTGCGTTAATTGATGTCGCAGGTGTTGTTGAACGGATTCTTCCTGAAATGAGGAAGAATATCCAGGGACTGATTGAGCGCTATTATGACTCGCGAGATTTCCTTTTTGTCGGCCGTGGCCTGAACTTCCCCATAGCCCTTGAAGGCGCCTTGAAGCTCAAGGAAATATCCTATATTCATGCAGAAGGATATGCTGCCGGAGAGCTCAAGCACGGCCCGATCGCCCTGATCGATAAGGATATGCCGGTGATGGCTCTTGTTCCCAAGGATGCTGTTTATCAGAAAACGGTTTCCAACGTTGAAGAGATTAAAGCGCGTCAGGGCCGGTTATTACTTATTGGCACAGAAGGTGATACCCACCTTGCCACCTTAACCGATGATGTCCTTTACCTGCCTGAAGTCAATGAAGAACTCAATCCGCTGCTCTATACAATTCCGGCTCAGTTGCTCTCCTATGAGATTGCCAACCGCCGTGGCTGCGATGTTGATCAGCCCCGTAATCTGGCGAAAAGTGTAACTGTAGAATAAACGGTTTCTCCCTGAAATGGTTACCATTGGTATTGAAGCTTTGATCGCAGCCCCTCCTGCCTGGCTTGTCGGCAGGCGGCTGGGGCTGCTCTGTAATCAGGCCTCAACAAATAGTCATTTTATGCACAGCCGTGACCTTCTCCTGGCGGCTTTTCCCGGCATGCTCACCTGTCTTTTTTCACCCCAGCATGGTTTTTTCAGTGAAAAACAGGATAATATGATTGAGTCTGATCATGCGACTGATCATAAAACCGGCCTGCCTGTTTATTCTCTTTATGGTGATACCCGGAAACCTCGTCCTGAGATGTTTGAGAGGCTTGATATCCTACTTATTGACCTGCAGGATGTCGGTACACGTGTGTATACTTTCATCTGGACAGTGGTTTATTGCCTCCAGACCGCAGCGCAGACCGGTAAAAAAGTTGTCATTCTTGACAGACCGAATCCTGTTGGCGGGGAAATCGTTGAAGGCAACCTGCTCAAAAAACAGTTTCGTTCTTTTGTCGGCTTATACGAAATTCCCATGCGTCACGGCTTGACCATGGGCGAGCTGGCCCTGCTTTGTAATCGTGAAATGGGGATCAATGCTGATCTGGAAGTTGTGGAGATGCAGGGCTGGCAACGGCAGATGTTTTTTGCAGATACCGCCTTTCCCTGGGTTTTTCCTTCACCGAATATGCCTGGCCCCCTGACAGCCCTTGTTTATCCCGGTCAGGTTATCTGGGAGGGAACAAACATTTCCGAGGGGCGGGGGACAACCCTGCCCTTTGAACTGGTTGGCGCCCCCTTTCTGGAATGCGATGCTGTCCTTGATAAACTGTCTGCTCTTGCTTTGCCGGGATGTGTTTTGCGTCCTCTGTGTTTTGAGCCGACTTCAGGAAAATGGGCAGGTAAATCCTGCACGGGCTTTCATCTCCATGTTACAGAGCCGGATAGATTTTTATCCTTCAGGGTGAGTCTTGCGCTTTATCAGGCCCTTTATCTTCTTTATCCGGATCAATTTATCTATAAGCAGCCCCCCTATGAGTATGAGTTCGAAAAATTGCCCATGGATATGATTCTTGGCGACCAGCAATTGCGTCTTGCTCTTGAATCCGGTGAGGAAATATTGAGCCTGGAACAATCCTGGCAGGATGAACTGGCAGATTTTGATGAGCTGCGTCACTCTGTTTTTCTTTACCGGTAAGAGAAAATAGACTATGGTCGGGCATTTTTGCATCAGTTTTTGCAGAAGAAAACCGGGAGAACTTTATGAAAACCGCAACGCTTCAGGAACTGGCTGAACTTGTTAACGGCAAGGTGTCAGGTGATGACCAGCTTGTTATATCCGCCCTGAACAGCCTGGATCTGGCCGTTGAAGGTGAGTTGACTTTTATCGTTACTGCCAGGATGGCCGACCGGCTTTCAACGACCCGGGCCTCGGCCTGTATTGTTCCCACAGGTCTCGAGGACGTTGGTTTGCCCCTTATCCAGGTGGCAACTCCTGATCTTGCGGCAGCCCGGATTCATAACTATTTACTTGCAGGAGATTTTACAGCTTCCGGGGTTCATCCCAGTGCTGTTATAGGAAACGATTGCCGGATAAGTGAACAGGTCACCATATGTCCACAGGTGAGTATTGGCAACAGGGTGAGAATTGCTGATCAGGTCATCCTGCATCCGGGGGTTGTTATTGGCGATGATGTGAAAATTGGCAGGGGATGTGTCCTGCATGCCAATGTGGTTGTCACCAATGGTTGTATAGTCGGCAAAGACGTCACGCTGCATCATGGGGTAATAATTGGCAGTGACGGTTTTGGTTTTGCCTCTGATCCGGAGAGCGGTAATCATGTAAGCAAACCCCAGGTGGGCAATGTAAGGATTGAAGACGGGGTACAGATAGGCGCGAACAGTTGCGTGGATAGAGCAGCATTCGGCACCACTCTTGTAAAGAGTGGGGCACGGATAGATAATCTGGTTATGGTCGGCCATAACTGTGTTATTGGCGAAAATGCCGTTCTGGTTGGCCAGGTGGGCATTGCGGGCAGTACAACCCTTGGCAGAAATGTTGTCCTTGGTGCACGGGCCGGGGTCGCAGGGCATCTTTTTCTTGATGACGGGGTTAAGGTTGCGGCCATGGGCGGTGTGCATAATAATCAACCCAAAGGGGCTGTTGTCGGTGGTGTGCCGGCATTTGATATCAAAAAATGGGGCCGGGCAACCGCAGCATACAGCCGCCTGCCTGATATGGTCCGGGAAATGCGTAAACTTCGCAGAGAAGTTGACAGGTTAACAGAACTGCTTGAAACAAAGAGTATGACGGAGAAAGATGATGAGTGAGAATACACAGGTACAGCTTCCTCTGGATATCAAGGGAATACTTGATCTTCTGCCGCATCGTTACCCATTTATTCTGGTAGATCGTATACTGGCATATGAGAAAGGGCAAACCATTACAGGGCTCAAAAATGTGAGTATGGGAGAGCCGTATTTTCAGGGCCATTTTCCCGGTGAGCCGGTCATGCCAGGAGTGCTTATTTTAGAGGGTATGGCTCAGGTGGCGTCTGTGCTTGCCTTTTTATCCCTTGACGCAATACAGGGCAAGCTCGTTTTTTTTGCAGGTATGGATAATGTCCGTTTTCGTAAGGTTGTTTACCCCGGGGATCAGTTGATTCTCAAGTTGGTATTTACCAAACAAAAAAGAAATATTATTAAAATGTCCGGGAAAGCGTATGTTGAAGATGTCCTGGTCACAGAGGCCGATTTGATTGCCGCCTTCAACTGACAGACCGGTGAGGCTGGAACAGGGGCGAATGGATGCCCCACTGTTACAGTCTTGGTAACGAAATAATCATGGCGGCTCAAGACCCTACGTCTGGTTGTAGACGTTAAGCCCACCTTGGGTGCTGCTCAAGTGAGGCGGGAAAGAACAGAAAATGGCGAGGGAGCGTATCCCTTTTTCTGCTGAATAACAGGAAAACGCCTGCAGAGGATATCATAAATGAACATACACCCGACTGCCGTTGTTGAAGCAGAGGCAGAAATTCACTCAACCGCCAAAATCGGTCCATATGCTGTTGTCGGAAACCACGTAGTTATTGGTGCTGAAACAACCGTTGATGCCCATGCCGTTATTTCAGGCCACACCACCATTGGAGAGAATAATCATATAGGCTCGTTCACCTCAATAGGCGCTCCACCGCAGGATATGCATTATCAGGAAGAACCGACCAGGCTGATAATCGGCAATGATAATCAGATCCGGGAATATGTGTCAATCCATCGGGGAACAGTCAGTGGCAACGGAAAAACAGTCATAGGGAATCATAACCTGCTGATGGCTTACACGCACATAGCCCACGATTGTTTGATCCATAATCACGTCATCATGGCCAATGTCGCAACCCTGGCCGGACATGTTGAACTGGGCGATTACGTTAATCTCGGCGGGCTGGCGGCAGTACATCAGTTCTGCAGGATAGGTGCCTATTCCTATATTGGTGGCATGTCAGGTATCAGCAAGGATGTCCCCCCTTATGTTATTGTCACCGGAACCAGGAAACGAATGCGTATCTCCGGGGTTAACAAAATCGGTCTTCGCCGAAACGGCATGAGCAGAGAAACCATCGGCCAGCTGGAGCAGGCATTCAGGAAAATATTTCGTTCATCTGCTGACACCCTGCTTAAAGACTCATTGCTCGAGATTGAACAGGAATTTTCGTCCTGTCCAGAAGTAGTGGATATGGTTGATTTCTTTAGAACAAGTACGCGGGGTGTTGTCAAGAATACTGAAGGAGCCTAGGCTTTTCACGTATTCCCAGGACCATTTTTTATGGATATTCCTATAGGTCTTATTGCCGGAGGCGGTCAGTTTCCTTTACTTTTTGCTGAGGCAGCGAAAAAGCAGGGAAGACGGGTTGTCGCCATCTGTCACCGGAATGAAACTCTTCCGGAACTTGCGGATTCTGCTTCTGTTTCCTGTTGGGTTAAACTTGGTCAGCTTGGTAGAATAATACAATTTTTTCATGACCACGGAGTTACGGAAACCGTTTTTTGCGGGACTATCACCAAGACGAAAATTTTTAAGGACATCCTGCCGGATTTAAAAGGACTCACCCTCTGGAACAAGATCGATACCCGGTTGGACGATGCCATCCTCCGTGCCGTAGCAGGTGCCCTGGAAGCCGAGAGTATAAAGGTGCTTGCCTCGACCTGCTATCTGGATCATCTCTTTTTTCCCAGGGGAGTTCTTTCCCGGAAAAAACCGTCACAAAAACAACTCGATGATATTCGTTTTGGCTGGAAGATAGCCCGTGAGATAGGACGGCTTGATATTGGCCAGTGCGTGGTGGTGCGGGAAAAAAGTATACTTGCCGTTGAGGCCATTGAAGGCACAGACGCTGCCATCAGACGAGGCGGCGAGCTTGCCGGCAGTGGAGCTGTGGTTGTAAAACTTAAAAAACCAGGTCAGGATTTTCGTTTTGACCTGCCTGCTACAGGCACCGGAACCATAGAAACTCTGGCCGCAGTGAAGGGCACTGTTCTTGCTGTAGAAGCGGGCCAGTCTCTACTCTTTGATCGCGACGCCATGATAAAAAGAGCAGACCAGGCTGGTATTGTTGTTGTAGGATGTGCTGAAGATGAGTCGGGAACTCTCCTTTATTAGACGATTTGCAACTCTTCAGGCGGGTGCTGAAAACGTGCAAATCAACCGATCTGTAACTGGTCAATGGGCCTCAGGGGGTGGTTGTGTACCTTTCATTGAGGGCTGTGAAGCGTTCTTGTGGTTGATACTCAGCCCTTTGGATCGGGTGAGTGAAGGGAAGCGTTATCAATGAAGGCAGCCGGGCAGGAAAGGAGGAGTAAAACCTGCCCGGTTACCTTGAAAATCTTTTTTTGCCCGCTGAAAGAGCCACAACAGAAATGCTCATATGTGACCAATTACCTACAGGTTTAATAATTGTCTATAAAAAGTATCTTTGATAACCGGTATTCTGTCAATGGAAACAATAAAAAAAATCGTAACTCTTCAGCTGCACCCCTTCTCGGAGTTGCGGCTTACCAGCGAAAATCAGGCCGCCTCACATAAGTTGTCAAAAGTTCATTGACCTGCTTGCCACAATATGGGGTACTTCTTATAAGTATCAAAATGTAT
>QNYF01000206.1 GCA_003978695.1 Desulfobulbus sp.
AACATTATTAAATGAATTTGCGGAAATCAGAAAAGAGCTTAAAAAAGAATAAAAGCACATTCATTCACTGTACACTGGG
This sequence comes from Desulfobulbus sp., assembly GCA_003978695.1. Lineage (GTDB taxonomy): Bacteria > Desulfobacterota > Desulfobulbia > Desulfobulbales > Desulfobulbaceae > Desulfobulbus_C. The sequence continues at coordinate 80 of QNYF01000206.1, forward strand.
GCTGGCATACATATGTCAGCCCCTTTTTTATGAGACTTTTTGTAACTCTTCAGGTGAGTGCTGTAAACCTCTGCAACACCACGGACCTGTAAGTGTGCAAGGGGTCCTCAGGTTCAGACTCTACACCATTTCTCAGCTAAAAAAATCGCCACTCTTCAGGAATACCTCATTTTTGTTCATTGAAGCCAGATCGAGTAGCACAAGTACAACTTCACACAGTCTTATATGAACAGGTTGGTTATTGACGTCTTGGATCAAAGGCCTCCCGCAGGGCTTCACCTATAAATATAAGGAGAATCAAGGTTCCTACCAGGACAACAAAAGTAGATAACGAAAGCCACCAGGCATCAATATTTGCTTTTCCCTGGGCAAGTAACTCACCAAGGCTGGGAGTTGATGGTGGCACCCCAAGTCCGAGAAAATCGAGGCTTGTAAGGGCAAGAATTGAACCTGACATTCGAAAAGGGAGGAAAGTTATAACCGGCGTCATTCCATTTGGCAGCAAATGTCGATACATAATTGTGACATTACTAACACCTAAAGCCTTAGCGGCCTTCACATACTCCATATTACGCCCTTTTAAGAATTCCGCACGTACATAATCAGACAGGCCCAGCCAGCCGAACATGGAGAGAAGAATAAGTAATAAGAGTACACTTGGTTTAAATATTGAAGCAAAGATAATCAGCAGGTACAGTTCAGGCATTGCCCCCCATACCTCGATAAAACGCTGAAACAGAAGATCAGTCCTACCTCCGAAATATCCCTGAACCGCGCCTGCGATAATTCCAAGGATTGTACCTATTAAAGTAAGAGCAAAACCAAAGAGTACAGAGAGTCTAAATCCATATATAAGCCGCGCCAGAACATCTCTCCCCCGGTCGTCGGTGCCAAGAAAGTTGTCTGCCGAAGGCGGTGATGGTACAGGTTGATCAAGTTCCAGATTAATCGAATTATAGCTGTGAGGATTAGGTGGGAAGTATACCGTGTTTTCCTCAGATGTCATTTTTTCAAGTATATATGGGTCAAGATAATCTGTTTCTGTCTCAAAATCGCCACCAAATACTGTTTCCGGATAGGCCTTTATCAGTGGAAAATAGTAATGTCCCTGGTAGTGAACAAGAAATGGTTTATCGTTGCTGACAAGTTCTGAAAATAAGGAAATGCCAAACAAGAGACTAAACAGAATAAGACTGTAGAATCCACGCTTATTCTTCTTAAAACTCCGCCACCTTCGTCTGGCAAGAGAATTATTTACGGTTTTACCTGCCATGATCTACTGCTGACTCTCAAAACTTATTCTCGGATCAACCCATACATAGCTCAGATCTGAGAGCAGCCTGGAAATCAACCCGATGATCGTAAAAAAATAAAGCGTCCCCAAAACAACTGGATAATCCCTGTTAAGTACTGATTCATAGGCCAGAAGCCCCATGCCGTCCAGAGAAAAAATAGTCTCAATAAGCAGGCTGCCTGTAAAAAAGGCAGTAATAAACTGTCCGGGGAAACCTGTGATAATCGGAATTATAGCGTTACGGAAAACATGTTTATAGAGTACCTGGTGGTCTGTAAGCCCTTTAGCCCGTGCTGTCATAACATACTGCTTACGGATTTCTTCAAGAAAAGAATTCTTTGTCAAAAGGGTCATGACAGCGAGACTGCTGACTGTAGAGGCTGTAATAGGAAGAACCATATGCCAAAGGTAATCAAAAATCTGATGTATCAGAGACATCTGCCTCCAGTTATCAGAGACAAGCCCGCGTAATGGAAAAATATTCCAGAAACTCCCTCCCCCGAACAAAACTATCAAAACAATTCCAAGAACAAATCCGGGGATCGCATAGCCAACGAGGATGACTGTGCTGGTAAAGATATCAAACCGTGAACCATCATGAATAGCCTTGTGTATCCCAAGAGGAATACAGACAGAATAGACAATCAAAAAAGACCACAAACCAAGAGACATTGAGACGGGCAGTTTTGATATAACCAGATCAGCTACTTTTTGATGATGATAATATGATTCGCCAAAGTCAAAGACAAGATACGCTTTCATCATACTGATAAAGCGTTGTAATGGTGGTTTATCAAAACCATAGAGTTTTTTGAGCTGTTCGACTCTTTCCTGATCAATGCCTTGTTTTCCCTGGTATAATCCTGTTCCGCCGCTTGTCGCCTCACCAGCTGCATTGTGGCCTTCAATTGTTGCCATCATCCTTTCAACCGGCCCGCCGGGAACAAACTGGGTGATAGCAAAAGTAATCAACATGACACCAATGAGTGTTGGGATCATGAGTAAGAATCGTTTAAGAATATATATGGTCATAATTCAACCATGACAGTTGAACCGCCCCGGCGAGGATCACCTGTTCCCTTTTTCCCTGGAATTACAGAATGAACCCCGCCAAAATAGACGTTTTGGTCATCCCAAACATTCACAGGAACACGATCAGCTATTGCTGCCACTGTTTCGTCAGCAAAACCCGGTTCAATCTGCATGATTTCACCGTCCCAATGAAGGCGTGGAGCATCAACCGCTGTTTGTAAATCTCGTTTGAAATCTACAAGCTGGGTGAGAACCTGCGTCAGGGCTGGTCGAATTCTCTTGGAACCTCCACTGCCAAAAACAAGCTTTACTTCGTTATCCTTGAGAAGTGCTGAAGGAGACATCATTGATCCTACCCGTTGTCCGGCCGGGGCGGAATGAAACCCATCGGGATGGAGATCATCTTCACCCATCATATTATTCAACATTATCCCGGTTCCCGGCGCAAAATATCCGGATCCTTCACCATTTGAGCAGGTCATTGAAGCTATATTTCCTTCACTGTCTGCTATAGAGACATGGGTGGTACCTCTGCTGAATTGACGAATGTTCTCAATACTCTTACCAATATTTTTTCCGTCAATAAACTTCGCCAAAGCTTCAGGAGTTGAAACGCCCATCTCCCGCAGATTCTCAACTTCCTGCATCATGCCAAGTGTTTGTAAAGCGTGCTCTGGAGTGCCCCATTTATCGGGTTGTGGCAGTTTTTCCAGCAATGCAAGAGAAAGAGCGATAAGTGAGCCACCAAGAGCTGGAGGAGGGCCTGTCAGCAAAGTGTATCCCCGGTAATCAGCCCGAAGCGGTTTACGTTCTATGACTTTAAACGACTGTAAATCCTGTAAGGTCAGAAGCCCGCCCCCTTCACGCATCTCCTGGTCAATGGCAAGAGCAATATCACCCTCGTAAAAACTCTTCCCCCTATCCTCTGCGAGCTGTCGTAAAAAATCTGCCAGTTCAGGAATGGCCAGTTCATCTCCCCGGCCAAGATACTCTCCAGCCGGTTCATAAAGACACCTTCCCTTTTCGGTCAGGGTCATAATCGGATAAAGCATACGAATAAAGCCGGCCTGAAAAGCATTGAGTTCATGGCCCATGCAGAGTTCTATTGCGGGTTCCAATACCTCCTGAAGAGGCATTCGCCCCAGACGCCTGTGTACATGCAGTAATCCTTTGAGTGTTCCGGGAACAGCAACGGAGCCAAGACCAATATTAAACTCCTGTATAGATCCTCCAAAATTGACACCCACAGGAAAAAAATGCGGCTCAATTTGGCCAGGGTCAAGGCCTAGACCAGGGGTGTCGACAAAAAAATCAAAAAAAACTTCTGCATTATCTGCTGTTCTCGCAAGCAGAAAACCGCCCCCGCCGAGACTTGTTAAAGTCTGTTCGGCGATTGCTCCGGCAAAACCTGCTGCAACAACAGCATCAAAGGCATTGCCACCGGCTCGCAGCATTTCAGCTGCTGCCTCGCTTACCGCCTCATGCCCGGTAGCGGCGAGTGAACATGTATATTTATTTTTTACCATAACCAATAATCGTTTCGCAGGGAGTGTATCATCTCAGGATATGACTTTCCCTGCCTGATAAGTAAACGCTGAACCTCAGCCCCTGTACTCCGTTTAAGTATTTCCTGCATAGGAGTTAAAAACTTCTCTGCCCCAAAACGCACCATCAATGGCTCGAGCAGGGATAAAAGCTCAGAAGCGGCACTTCTCAACGTTTGAGTCTGTTTCTTGAGCAGCCCTGAAACATCATTAAACTGACCATCAAGGCCATGACGAGCTGCCTGCCATTTATTACTTCGTAAAAGTTGCAGACTTACCTGTGAATGAGAGAGAGTATTTTCAGCAATATAGGCTACAAGGGCCTGAATAACTGCTACCATTCCCAAAGTTTCTGAAAACCTTACCGGCATGTCACAAATTCTGACTTCCACCGTTCCATACCCTGGGCTGGGTCGTACATCCCACCAGAGATCTTTTACTTTCTCTATAATTTTTCTTTGCCTGAGAAAAGAAACCTCTTCCTCAAATCCTTGCCAGTCTCCAATATAACCGAATATCCCGGCAAGAGGCAGCGCTTCAAAAAGCTTACTTCTGTACGAAGAAAACCCTGTATCCTCTCCTCTGAAATAAGGTGATGAAGAACTTAACGCAAGCAGTAAAGGCAGGTATGTCTGGATAATGTCGCAAACCCTGATTGCAGTATCAGCGTCTCCCACTCCAACATGGACATGAAGTCCCTGGGAAATAAACTGACGCCCTACAAACTGAAGCTCCTCCATTATTCGTTCGTATCTTGCGCCTTTTGTGAGTTTCTGTTCTGCTGGTTCAGCAAACGGGTGGAGGCTGGCAGAGTAGAGTATACACTGCTGTTCACCGGCGACGTCTTCGACAATCTGTATGGACCGGCTCAAATCATGCGCTGCGTCAATAACACTGTTGCAGACAGCAGTCTGGATTTCAATTATAGACTGAAGAAATTCAAGCGCAATTGTATTACTGCATTCCGGAACCAGAGCGTTAATAATAGGTTGTACCCTGGGAACAAGATTAAGAGTATTCTGGTCGAGGAGCTGAAATTCCAGTTCAACACCTAAAGTGTATGGCTTACTCGTACTAAAGACAAGATCTTCCACTTTCCTTACCTGAATGACGGAGATATTCTATTCCCAGCCCTGCAACTCTGGCCAGCCAGTTCGCTCCATAGGACAAGGCGTTTTCATCAAAATCAAAAGTGCCTGAGTGGGCAGGACCGGCCCCATTTTCTTTCGCTGCTCCGAAACGAATCATGGTACCGGGAATTTGTTGTTGATAAAAAGCAAAATCCTCTCCACCAAGACTTGGAAACTCCTGGCTCACTACTCTCTCTGAGCCGACTACAACTACTGCAGCCTTTTGTGCTACCATAGTCGTTGTTTCATCGTTTATCACCGCGGGCAGACCATCATGCAAGACCAACTCAATTCTGGCATTACTCATCTCAGCTATGCCACGAATCAACCGCCGCAAGCCTTTAATAATCTGTTCCCTTGTATCAGGATGTCCGCTGCGAATTGTCCCCTCCAGTACTGCCTGTTGAGCAATAACATTATGCACGGTTCCGGCTGTAAAGTGGCCGACAGTGACAACAGCTGCATGCGCAGGATTAATATAACGCGAAACAAGCGTCTGCATATTCATAACAAGACTTGATGCTATTACGACAGCATCAATGGCTTCATGAGGTTTAGCCGCATGTCCACCCTGACCATGAACAGTCAACGTAAAGGGATCTGTGTAAGAACAGATTAATCCTTGATCAACCGACAACGTTCCGACAGGATAATGGGTATCCAGATGGCCGCTGAAAATCATGCTGACATCTTTAAGGCTGCCAGCTTCAATCATCGCAACAGCACCGTTACCGGATTCTTCTGCAGGTTGAAAAAGAAGAACAACCTGGCCATCAAGCCTGGTTTTCTTGAGAATTTCAGCCGCACCAAGCAGCATGGCCACATGCCCGTCATGGCCACAGGCATGCATAACACCCGGGTTTGTTGAGACAAAAGACAGTCCGGTTTCCTCAGAAACAGGCAGGGCATCCATATCTGCCCTCAACGCCACGCAAGGCCCGTTATTCCTTCCCAGAACGGCACGAACACCGGTGCCACCGATATCCCTTTGGTGATCAATGCCCAGCCGTTTCAATTCCTGACAAATTACTTCGGCTGTTTTGTATTCCTGATAGGCCAGTTCAGGTTGACGATGCAGCTTCCTGCGAATTGCCTGCATCCTCTTAAACAGAGAAACATCTATATTACGCGGCATAAGACAAGGGTTTTCAGGAAATCTTAATTCCGCCGATTTCGTCATTTTCAAGTGAAGACATGGTCTGGCGCCGCTTCATTTCAAGCTGCCGAATATGATCACGTTCTTCCTGCTGCAATAGAGCTGCGGAAACAGGATCTGGTTCACGATCTACACTCACACGGGGGTCCGGTGCATATTCTACAGGAGATGACGTTACATGACGTACGTTTTCTTCAGCAACAGGACGTTTACAAAAAGCAAGTAAACCTTCCTGAATCATGGCGACGTTAACCAGTTCCCAGCCATTTTTTCCCTGTTTATTAAGTAACTCTTCGACAGCTTCATCATCAATATATTTATCACCCAGTAACCCGTCTTTTTGAAACTCAATAAGCAGAGTCCTGTATTGCCATTGCATAGCCACTCCTTAGCGTTGGACGAGTTCATCGTCCTTAAACTCACCTTGTACTATTCTACCGTCAGAATATTTCAATATTCCTTTGCCGTTTCTCCGGCCGGATTTAAACTTCCCCTCATATACAGTCCCGTCAGGTGAAATAAGCGTGCCATACCCATCGGGAAGATCATTTGAAAATCCACCAGTATACTCTTTGCCATCCTTGTATTTAAATATGCCCTGCCCGGAAAACTTGCCTTCTGAAAAATCTCCGATATAACGACTTCCGTCCGCAAAAAAATACTCCCCTTTTCCTTCAAATTTCCCCTGAAGGAAACTGCCTTTATAATATGAGCCATCAGAATAAGTGAGGGTGCCTGTCCCCGTCTGTTCTCCCCGGAGGAAAGTACCCGTGTACTCCCGTCCATCGGCATAGGCGAGGGTCCCCTGACCATCAAAAAGGCCATTAACAAAAGCCCCGGTATACCGCGAAGAGTCTCCAAGAGTTACACTGCTTTTTCCAGTGAACGCCGTTGTTTTACTGGCATCAGTATAGAGGATGTTGCCATCTAACACCGGAGAATTTCGCTCAACCAGAACAACCTGTTCCTGCTGCTTACCGGGGGAAGATACGAGTGGATTTTCATTTTTTTCTTTCTCAATAACCACAGGTCCTGCAGCTGCAACGGTTGCAGAAGTTTCTGGAATAACAGCTTTTCCTGTGACAGTATCCGGAGAAGGAATTATCGCTTCACCGTTCATAAATGTTCCAACAAAAAAACTGCCGTCGTTCCTCTCCATTCTCCCCTGACCATTGGGCTTACCATTGACAATCTGGCCGGTATAAATATCTCCATTTGCGTACAGCAGTTTTCCGGTTCCAGAAGGAATTCCAGATACCCACTGTCCTTCATATCGTG
>QNYF01000039.1 GCA_003978695.1 Desulfobulbus sp.
AGTTTTGTCTTTCAGTAAATTGTATATTACAATGAGTATATGAACAATTTTGAATTAAAGAGTTCCTGCATTCAATTTTTTGTTGCGTAAAACTGACCATCCTGTAAAGAGATATATTTCCTGACCTCTTTTTTATGTTTACCCAATGCGCTCGTAGCTCAGCTGGATAGAGCACCGGCCTTCGAAGCCGGGTGCCGCAGGTTCGAATCCTGCCGGGCGCACCAGTTTTCCTCATTCTTTTTCATTTTGGTTGTTTTTATATGACACTTGCAATATTTGATCTTGATAATACCCTGCTCAGTGGTGACAGTGACTATGGCTGGGGTGAGTTTCTCGTCAGGAAGAACATCGTCGATAAACATCATTACGAAGCAGAGAACCTGCGGTTTTACGAACTGTATAAACAGGGCAACCTCGATATCTATGAATATTCCGCTTTTAGTTTTGAGCCGTTAACCAGATTTTCCATGAACGATCTGCAACAACTCCATGAGGAATTTATGGATGAAGTTGTTCGACCAATGATGGGCGACAAGGCAAAAAAACTTGTGCAATGGCATAAGGATCAGGGGCATACCCTTCTCGTTATCACTGCCACAAACAGTTTTATTACCCGCCCTATTGTTAAGGCCTTTGGAATAGAGCATCTCTTGGCAACTGATCCAAAAGTTGTTGAGGGAAGATTTACTACAGAAATCGACGGGATTCCCTGTTTTCAGGATGGCAAGGTTAAACGATTGAAAAAATGGCTTGCCGCAAATAACGAGTCGCTTACCGGAAGTTTTTTTTACAGCGACTCGTTTAATGATCTACCACTGATGGAAATAGTAGATCATGTGATTGCCGTTGATCCGGATGAAAAACTTGCAGAAATATCTGCTCGACAGGGCTGGACGACTCTCTCTCTTCGCGATGAGGAATAATCTGAAATTGAGGTTTACCCTGATAAATCGTCAACTATCGCACGGGCTATCCTGATCCCGCTCTGCCAGCATTTTCCGGCAACTTTGACTGGTTGAAAAATAACATTTCCAGCGGCAAAGTACACAGGGTCGGAACATCGCCCATTATTATCAACAAGCGGGCAGCCTGTATCAGGATCAAGAGCCAGATGGCTCATTCTCGCAAGAGATGATTCCGGAGTAAACAGGCCGGTAAATAAAACACCGTCACAGGGTATTTTCTCTTCTTTACCGTTGCCACCGGCGATTATTACTGACTCTACCCGATTGCCCCCGATAATCTCTACAATCCTCGTTTTCCGTCGTAAGGGAACTCCAAAAAATGATGCGGCATAGTAGACAGGCCATTGAACACTTGGCCTTGTGTTTTGTTCTATCATGGCAACCGGCTTGATTCCCGCTTTTTTGCAGGTCATCAGGGCTGAAAAACTGACAATTTCAGTCCCCACCACAAGGGGGCTTCGAAAGGGAACCATGTTTTTGAGATAAACCATAGACTGCAAAGCCCCTGTGTTGCATATTCCTATTGGGCGATTCCCGGAGACAAAGCGTGCGGAACGGGGAGTCTCTCTGGTGCCTGTAGCCAGAAGAACACGTTTTGCCAAAAGCTGACTGGTCCCGTCCGGAGAAACAAGCGTTAACCTGCCTTGTTTCTCCAGGAGAACTACTGTTGTCTTCAGCGCTATCTCCACCCCTTCCTGTTGTGCTTTTTTGACGATGCGCTTCGCATACTCAGGCCCTGTCAGAATGCGTTTAAATTCAGCTAAACCAAAAGGAGGATGGCCGCAATGGCGCGGAATGCCACCGGCAACAGCTTCGCGGTCAAGAACAACGACGCTCTTTACGCCTGCTTGTTTTAACGTTATTGCCGCAGAAAGGCCTGAGGGGCCACCACCTATAACGGCTACATCGCATGTCTTTGTCGTGATGTCAGTCATGGGCTTCTCCAACAGAAAGCGGTGTTTCAAATTTATCCTCTGTCAGCTCCGCGAGTCGTGCTGAACAGTAAAACCCCTGACATCTGCCCATTGTTACCCGGGTTCGTCGTTTGAGACCAGAAAGACTACCCGCGGGCATTTTACCGCTGAGAGCGGCTTTGATCTCACGGTCGGTAACCATTTCACAATGACAGACAATTTCACCATAACCGGGAGTATGACAATCACGGCTGAGATGGTTTGCCAGATTTGGAACCCTGGAAACCACAGGATTCTGTCTTTTCTCAAATGCAGCGCCAAAACCTTTGAGAAGAGTCTCAACATGACGTGCAATGCCAAGTGCTGCTGTAAGTCCGGTCGAGCGGATACCTCCAAGTGTAATCCAGTTACGCTCAGGCTCTTCTCTGATGCGATATTCCGGTTGTTCAGTTGCAGAGCGGATACCTGCATAGGTAGCAGTAACCGGTATACCTTTCAAAGCTGGCAGCATTCGTAAAGCCTGCTCATGCAGAGCGTTGAGCGTAGCGGTATCGACAGAGGCATCGTCACGGGACTCCTGCTCTTCTGCTGTGGGCCCAACCATCATGTTGCCAAAAATTGTCGGGAACAGAACAATTCCCTTGGTTATTTTGGTTGGGACTGGAAGAATAACTGAATTGATAAGATTTCCGGCCGCTTTATCAAAAACAACAAATTGCCCTTTGCGGGGTTTTATGACAAATTCAGAGTCTCCCAAGACTCTGGTATCTACAATATCACCATAAAGACCGGCAGCATTAACGACATATTTGGCCCGCACCTGACCTTGAGGAGTATCAAGGAGCCAATGCTCTCCGTCATACCCCCCGGCAGTGACCTCGGCGTTAAAAAGAGCCTGACCGCCGTTTTCAATTGCCTGCAGCAGATAGGCAAGAGGAGCAGACCATGGATCGATGACATACTCTCGAGGGATGTAAAGCGCAGCCCGTACATTTCCAGCCAGATGTGGTTCTAGCTTATGAATTTCAGCCTGACTCAGCTGGCGGATATCGTTGACCTGATTCTTATGTGCCTTCTCAAGAATTCCGGGGAACCTGGCTTCTTCCTCTTCTGTCCATGCGGCAACCATCGCTCCTGTTTTTAAAAGCGGAAGATTAAGGCTTTTATGTATTTCCAGGTATTCCTGATGTCCGTTCTGAACGCATTGCCATTCCAGAGAGTCAACCGGTGCGTCAAAACCTGTATGAAGAATAGCACTGTTTCCCTTGCTCGCACCGTCGAGGATATCCGGAGCTTTTTCCATCAGGACAACCGATGCCCCGGCAAGCGCCATTCGCCGCGCTACAGCGCAACCTACGACACCGCCACCTATAATTGCAACGTCAGTACTTATAACTTGACCACCAGATTTCATTGGTATTCCATTTTTAGAAGAAGAGAAAAAAATCAAGTAAATATGACCAAATATTAATGAACAGTGACTGAATAGTCAAGAAGAGCTGACGATAAAACAGAGTGAGGTTAGAGTGAGGTTAAGAATAACAGATATTTTCTGTCTAAAATGGGTGCTGACTGATCGTCAACTGATTCAGTGTGCTAGTTACCCTGAACTGAATTGAGAATTGCCGGAAGGAACATTGGCCAGTAAAAGTCTGATTTATAAGAGATATCGGGATTATCACTGAACTCTACAGCAAGACCGTGAAAAAGCGTACCAGCTGTATTGCAGGCATACGAAATACCATGGCCCGACGCAGGATTCTCCCCTTCAATGCCGGTAGTCGATTCATCTCCCCAGTTTAATCCAAGTTCACTGCTGTTAAACTGGACAATAATGGCGTTATTATCCAACAGGACAGCTTCAAATGTACTTGCGGAGAGGTCACGTTCAAAAACAGGTATATTGTGATATTCAACTACCAGACAGGCCCCATCGTATGAGAGATAAGGGCAGCTCCCCGCAGAAAAAAACTGATAATAAATATTGCCATCAAAAAACGGGTCCAGATCGTCCCACATTAAGGCAATAAAATTCGCAGGTGGATTGGTATCTGGCAACTGACATTGATTGTCCTGATCAATAATCTCTGCGTTGTTGCTGTCGGCAAAAAAGCTGATAAGCCCGTTTGACTGGATGTAAAAATTTATATAACTGGTGCCATAAAATGCAAAGGTAAATCCGGGCGCGAAATTTATCGGCCCGGAGAAATCTTCATCATCAAGCTGTACTTCCGTACCGGTTCCACTGATATCAATCCAGTCATAGGTGGTCCTGCCGGAATAGTATCCTCCGCCGTCAGGCCCTGGTGCGACTGCGCCATGGGCAATCCCCAGGAAAAATTGCTGGCAGGAAAATATTGTTATCCAGAACAAGAAAACAAGAGATTGTACAACAGGATGAATACTCATATTCTGTACTCTCATTTCGCTATGACACCCAACACATACCAATAAAAAAGGGTTCAACAATCTGCTCAAGCAGACAGTTGAACCCGCTGACACCGAGAACTCACTTTATTAATTGAAGTTCTCTTTTTCAAACATTTTTACCGCACTTATTTAAAACGGTCGCATGGTCCAGATACCACATGGGCATGTATCAGCACAAAAGCCACAGGCGATACATTTTGTGTCATCAGAAACGTATTCATAATTGACCCCTTCTATGGAATCATCTGCAACCAGCTCCCGCCGGGAAATCGCATGGGTCGGGCAAATAGTCTCACAGAGATGGCAGTCACGGCATGAGCCACAGCTGAGACAACGTGCGGCCTGATGATTTTCTGTATCACCTTTTTCCTCTGCGGGGTCATAATGAGCAATGGTTAATGACTCATACTGAATAAGCTTTTTATGAAAAGGAACCCATTCGGTATCATTGAGGGTTGCTATAAGATACTCAGCAGTCCGTTTGGCGGCACCAAGGGCGTTGGTGGCAAGCCCCGGGCGTTCAACATCTCCCACAGCAAAAATCTTCTGATCACTGGTGCGGCCTGATTCATCGGTTTTTATCCATGAACCTCCTGCGACCTTAACCACCTCAATATCTTCAGGCAGAAACGGCAGGCTGGGGACGTCGCCAATCGAAATTATAACAGTTTGTGCAGGAATCAGTTCATCCTTGTCAGTTAACAGGCCTTCTTCTGTGACTTTCTTTGTCATTACTGGCCATTTAAAGGTTGCACCTAGAGCTTCTGCTGCATCCCGTTCCTTACCAAAGGCAAGCGGTTTCTGAATATCAACCAGAGTGACTTCTTTGGCGCCCAGTCGGTAACACTCGGCAGCCACGTCGCAGCCAACATTACCCGCACCAATTATAACGACCTGCTTCCCTGTTTTCATTGGTGCATCACTTTTGGCAGCTTTCAGGTAATCTAGAGCAGGTATGACTCGTTCATGCCCTTCAAACGGGATAATCTTAGGCTGATGGGTGCCAACAGCGATGATGACATAATCATAGCTGTTTTTTAACTCTTCAATTTTTTCCCGGGTCATTGTGACCCCAAGGTTAACCTCGATATTGTCTTCTTTGAGAAAGCGGGCAACTTCCACGTCCCAGACAGCTTTTGAAAGCCGTTCCCATGGAATGGTTTGGGCAAGTTTACCACCCAGTTGATCTGCTTTTTCAAAGATGTGCGCTTCAACTCCTGCCAGGGCAAGGTGCCATGCCGCTCCCATACCGGCAGGACCACCACCAATGATGGCAACTCTATGCCCGGTTGATGGTTTTGCTTTGGGAGGATCGACATTACGGACGGCCTGACCAAGTACAGAAACATCAATAGAGTAATCTACCTTTTTTCGGGAACAGTTCTGAATGCATAGATTTGGACAGATTGTTCCACAGACAGAGGCGGGAAACGGAGTATAACGAAGCAGCATTTCATACGCTTCATCTGTCTTACCTTCTCTGATGAGGCGTAACCTGTCAATGGTCGGTATGTGCATAGGGCAGTAATAGGTACAGGGAGCTGCCGAGTCTCTGTTTGCCCAGAATGGTTTGCGTCTGCGCATCTCACCGGACTCCACAACGCCGATTACTGAGCGTTCCAGCCCCGGAGCAATGTCACGAAGAGGATCGCCTCCACCAAATCCCTGGCTCCAGACCCGTCTGGCAAACTCGGCCATGGGCATGGGGCCGGAAAACATGAGTGCTCGTTCTTGTGGTGTAATTGCGGTAAGCAGGTTCCACTCTTCACGTTTACTCAAAGAATCAAGCAGTTCAGAACGGCCAATGGCCTCAAGATATTCGGGCATCCGATCCATGAGCCATTGCCATTCCTCATCAGTTGGTTGTGTGAGTTTGGCATTGGTTGTGGAAAAACTGCCATCGGTTTCGCCACGGTAGTATACCTGACCTCCAACCATGCCTACGCAGGGACGGTAGCCGAGTACATTTTTTTCATTTTTAGGTTCATGGCCGCATACAACAGCTACTCCGCCACAATTGAATTCGGCAAAAGTATCACCAACAGAACCCAGAACCCACATTTCAGGTTTTTCATACTCAGGGTTCCATTTTGTCATGGTCAGGCCACGGGCACCAATCGAGCCGCCGATCATAACTCTGCCGCCGGCCATGGCGTTACAGGCGCCGTTTGTTGCATCACCTTTAACAATGACATCAGCGCCAATATTTAAGTACCCGACATCATCAGAACAGGAATCTTCACAGATGATGGTGGCCCCACTCTGCCCCATACAGCCAAGACGTTGCCCGGCAGGACCTGTAACACGCAGGGTTATCGGTGCATCAACTGATCCTAGGCGAAGACCTATATTATGCTGGCCAAATGATTCAAGAATAAGTTCACTGGCACCAGCTGCTGCACCACGTACTTCTTCTTCAAATATCTTGGAAGTTAACCGCAGGCCGTTTTCATCCTTTCCGCGAACTGTAACTACTTTATTATCACTCATGATTATATAAGCTTGTGATTAACAGATATATTTAATATTTAACCGCTTTGCGGCATCAGCATCATCGATCCCCAGAGCATCAGACATACCAATGGGTAAACTCTGTGATCTTCCAAGAGGAGCCATGATTTTCTTCATCTCGGTCCTGATAGACATAAAGACATCTGCTACCCGCTGGGCAACATCATCAGGATCAAGTCTGCGGAAAAGTTTTTCGTTCTGGCTGGTAATTCCCTTGGGACAGATACCAACGTTACAAACGTTACAACGCCCCATTTCATTCCCAAGACAACCAGCACAGGCCTGCATGATGTACTTCCCGATATGCACACCTGAAGCTCCGAGCATGATAAGTGCCATTGCATTCTGGGTAACATTTCCATTTTTACCAACACCACCTGCTGCAAAAATCGGGATTTCATTCTGGCGTCCCTGGGCCACGAGATCCTGGTAACAGTCACGTACGCAGGAGGCAATGGGATGCCCGGTAGCATCCATTGAGACATTGTATGCAGCCCCTGTGCCGCCATCAATACCGTCTATCAGCAGACCGCCAGCGTACGGGTTACGCACAAGGTTGTTGAGCACTGATTTTGCAGAGGTTGAACCGGAAATCTTCGGATACACAGGCACTCTGAAGCCAAAGGCCATGGACATGGTCTGGATCATCTTCATAACACTCTCTTCAATGGAATAGAGTGTCTGATGGACCGGAGGTGAAGGCAGGTCAACACCTTCAGGTACACCACGCAAACGGGCAATCAGCTTGGAGACTTTAAACCACATCAGCAGTCCGCCGTCACCGGGCTTGGCCCCCTGGCCATATTTGATCTCAATAGCTGCAGGATCACATTGCATATCCGGAATTGCCCGGATGATCTCATCCCAGCCAAAATAACCGGACGCTATCTGGAGTATAATGTATTTAAGAAACGGGCTCTTTAATACCCAGGGAGGACAACCGCCTTCACCTGTTGCCATGACAACAGGAATACCTAAAACTTCATTACAGTAGGCAACTCCCTGCAAAAGACCAAGCCACATGTTAGGAGACAGCGCACCAAAAGACATTGAGCCTATGACAAAGGGAAAGATCTCTCGGGTTGGTGGAATCCACCCACCGGAAGCCTGTCTTTTAATATACTCCTCAGGCGGCAGAACCCGGCCGAGGATTGTATTGGTGTTGAACTCATGGCGTCCCGCATCAAGAGCAGGATCAGTGAGCATTGAAATACGGCCAAATGAAATACGGTCAAGGATCGTTTTTCCCGGTGCATTGCGACGACCGCCACGTTTCCAGGCATCACCCTTCTGGTTCATGTGAAACTGGGAACGATGCTCGTTGGGATTTGGCTCCGGCCCAATAGCCTCGTTGGGGCAGACTGACGAGCACATGCCGCAGCCAATACACATTTTTTCAATACTTGTGTGTTGACGGATACCGACAAAATGACGATATTCATTGCCACGTTTTTTACGCAAAACATCAAGCTTTGGCACCCGCTGCCTGCGATAGGTCAGGTAAATAGCCTGTTTTGGACAAACAGCAGTGCATTGACCGCAAAGTGTACAGCGGTCTTCGCGGTGTTTAATGATCCAGGGGAGATCGCTGTATGTTAAGCTGCTTGGCTGAGTGTAAACTGATCGAACTGAGACCATATCTGGAGTTCCTTTCGTTCTGGAGGAATAATAACTGTATGCTCACGCATGGGTTGAAAATCAAGGGAAGGGTCACGGTCGGGTACAAGAGCTTCAACTCCGCACATCTCTGAGGCAATGGCCCACTCACCGGGCTTGCCGCCAACTGTTGCCGGTCGCATTTTTTTTGGATCCATAACCAGCAGACAGGTTTCGTCAGGAAGTGTGCCGATTACAGCGTTAGGCCCGTCAATAATCAACCTGCGGCAGGCTGTGCGCAACCCTTTTAAAAATTCTCCCTGCGGATGCACATCAAGCTCTTCTGTTTTGAGCGGACAGATAACATGTTTATACGCCTCCAGCGGAAGATGAAGCTTTTTGGTAACATAATGCAGGATATGGGTAAAGACCTCAGAGTCAGACTGATACCCGGTATATCCAGGGATATTCTTACCAAGCAGCCATTCCTTAATAGGGACAAAGGCGGTATTTTCACCGTTAGTCATGGTTCCGATACCCTGAATGAAAAAGGGATGACAGGCATAGAGGTTAATACCATAATTGGTGTTCTGGCGCCCCTGAGCCATGACGACTCTGGCCTTAATAGTGTTGTCGTCAAGACCGAGCGCCTGCCCGATATCGAGAGGCCAGCCGACTTCCTTGATCATGATGACATCAGGCCAGAAAGAAAAAACCGTTAAGTCGTTGTTGTGCTCTTCTCCGTCTCTGCGGAGAAAAAGGCGGGTCTGCATGAGCTTTTCTTCAAGTTCCTCTTCTGTGAGGCCGGCCGGTTTTTTATAGACGCGGACGATGTACTGGTAGCGGTCATTGGCTTCTATACGGTTTGCATCAACAGAAAATTCATGATCATATTTCTGTTCATACCCCTGCTCTTCCATATAGTTATTAAGGCGCTTGAACGCCTCCTCGGTATGAGCGATACCAGAGAGAATGACATGCCTCTGCTTGTTGTACTTAAAATCATCAAAACTTACCCCGCGCAGCAGCAGACCGAGTCCACTGCCGTCATACCCCTCTTTCATGGCCTCCATGGCCATCAGAACTTCATATGGAGAAAAGGGCGTATCTGCGGTTTTCAGGGCTAAACGACACATAAAATACTCCGGAAAATTAACACTACGGTTTTTTTGACACAACCTTTGCAGACCACATAATGGCAGCAATTTTGCCTGCGGACAGGAAGAAACGATTACAGAAAAAGCTCGATTCTGTCAAGTATAAAGCATGATGAGGCCGTAAATATCTTTGCCGCACAGGCCTTAACACATGAAAAAAATGGCGCTGTCAATAAAGAGCAGCGCCAAGAAAAACCAGGGAAATACGGAAGGGGAAAAAAGGTTACTTAGAAATCACCTTACTGATATTACGTGCTTTATCGACCTTATCCTTCACAGCTGTTACTTCACGCACCCCGGGAATACTCTTTTTTATATCAAGTCCGGCCTCCTCTACGTCATCAAGGCCACGTTTAAAAGAGCCAATGGCCTTGCCTAGACCAGCACCTATTTCAGGAAGTTTTTTCCCGCCAAAAAAAATAAAGGCAATGCCCAAAATAATTACCAGCTCAGGTGTACCCAATCCAAACATTTAGGTGTTCTCCTTGTGGTGATTGTAAACTTACAGGAGGAACATGACTCCTGCGCCCCGACAGGACAAAAAACAATTAACTTTCTTTTGTTTCGCCTTTATCAAGAGTTTTAGGCTCTTCTTCTTTTTTGGTTGCATCTTTAAAATTTCTTATCCCCTTGCCAATTCCGGAACCTATTTCAGGAAGCTTCCCTGCTCCGAAAATGATCACGATAATAACAAGTATAATTACCAGTTCAGGCATTCCAAGACCGAACATTTGTCACCTCTTTGGTTTATGGGATATTGGCCACGACAAGAAAAAAACCTTACGCTTTTTTAGGCCTATACAAAATATATAAAGAATTCGTAACCATTCAGTTGGCATCACGACTATGGCATAATGTGTGGTACTACCTGGATAGTTACAAAAATTTTAAGTAATGCCAACATAGCACTGGTATCCATTACCTGTCAATAGCCTTCAATCTATCTGGCTTCCAGTCGACTCAAGCCACGTACAGTACAGCCCAATCGTGTCATGTCGGCAATGATTTGTCTCTCATCTAGAAAAGTAAGATTACGATTGTTCATTACTATCCGTCCGTTGATAACGGTGTGGACCACATCACTGCCTCGGGCAGCATACACAACATGCGAGAGTGGATTATACACCGGGGTCAGGTGGGGCTGGTCCATGTCGAGAACAAGAAGGTCCGCTTTTTTACCAACCTCAATGGATCCT
>QNYF01000182.1 GCA_003978695.1 Desulfobulbus sp.
ATTGGAATTTTTTCTTTAAACGATATGATGGCAGCCTATCGATGCCTTTTTGGTCTGGGGGAGAAAGGGTCTATGCTGGTTTCCATAAAAGATACCGGTGAGCTTGGGCTGCTCAGCACGCTGGTGCGAGCCCTGGATGATAAAAACATCAGGTGTACCCGTCTTATTCGTTCTCCCGGCAGAGAGGGCAGGGTACCGCCTGCTATTTATTTGCGAGTGAATACATTTAATCTTTCTTCTGTCCATCAGGTGATCGAGGATGCGGGATTCACTCTTTTGCCTCCGGACCGGATAAACCGGGAGGTACTCTAGTCATGCTGGAAAAACTTTTTTCTCCGGAATCAGTGGCTGTGATTGGAGCATCCCGTACTCCGGGGAAGGTCGGTTATGACATTGTCAATAATCTTGTGGAAAGTGGCTATGCAGGAAATATTATTCCTGTTAACCCGGCAGGAGGGGAACTCCTGGGGCTGCCGGTTTGTTCAAACCTGGCTGACTATGATGGCCAGGTTGATCTGGCAGTTATTGTTTTACCGGCAAAATTGGTCTGTCAGGCTGCAAGAGATGCTGTAAAGAAAAAGGCTGGTGCTGTTGTCGTTATCAGTGCAGGATTTCGTGAAATTGGACTGGAGGGACGTCAGGCTGAAGAAGAACTGGCTGGTATTGTCAGGGCGGGAGGAGCGCGACTCCTTGGTCCCAACTGCCTGGGGCTGATCAATGTTGAAACCAGGCTCAATGCTTCCTTTGCAGGGCAACTGCCAAAAGCGGGTTCGATAGCTGTTTTTTCCCAGTCTGGTGCCTTATGCACAGCCATGCTTGATATGGCCGCGGGCAGGCATCTTGGTCTTTCAAAGTTAGTTTCCATTGGCAACAAAGCAGATCTCAGCGAAGTTGATTTACTCAAGGCTCTTGCCAGGGACGAAAAAACATCAGTTATTGTCGGCTATCTTGAAGACATCAGTACGGGGGATAAGTTTGTCAAAGCGGCAGAAGAGGCCAGTAATGTAAAACCTGTTATTATTCTCAAATCAGGAACCACTGCAGCCGGTCAAAAAGCCGCTGCCAGTCATACCGGAGTCCTTGCGGGAGCTGAAACTGCTTATGGTGCCGCATTTAAGCGTTCAGGAGTCTGTCGGGCTGATACTTTTGACGCTCTGTATGATTATGCCTCAGCCTTTGCCATGCAGCCGGTGATTGAAGGCGATCGTATCCTGATCATCACAAATGCCGGCGGGCCGGGAACCATGGCCGCAGATGCAGTGGAGAAGATGGGACTTAAGGTAGCTGAGCTTGACCGGAATATTGCCACTTCACTTCGTGGCCAGTTGCCTGCAGCGGCTTCGGTGGGCAACCCTGTTGATGTGCTGGGCGATGCAGATCCGGACCGGTATGTTGCTGCCCTGAAGGCAGCTCAGCAGGATGACGCGGTTGACGGTATTCTGGTACTCCTCACTCCCCAGGCAATGACCAAACCCTCTGAAACAGCGCGGGCAATTGCCAGAAATATGGACGGAAAGAAACCTGTGTTGGCATCGTTTATGGGAGGGCGTGATATTCTGCCCGGAAGGCAGGAACTCGCCGCTGCCGGCCTGCCGGATTATGAATCGCCTGAGCGGGCTGTTGCCGCCTTCAAGGCCATGCATGAATATGGTGTATGGAAAAAAAGACCGGAAAGGCTTGTTACCAGATTCCCGGTAAACAGGCGCAGGGTCGAACGGATTATCAGTCGCAGACAGCGGACAAACAGGTTGCAGCTTGGCGAAGTTAAGAGCAAAGATATATTGCGGGCTTACGGCTTTCACACCAAGCAGGGACGTCTGGCTTCATCTGCTGATGAGGCTGCAGAAATCGCCCGTTTTATTGGTTTTCCCGTGGCTATGAAGGTCGTATCTCCAAATATTATACATAAAACTGATCTTGGCGGTGTGAAATTGAATCTTTCGTCCTCTCAGGAGGTGGAAGATGCCTATGAGCTGATGATGCTGAGAATTCTTCGGCATGTTCCTGATGCTGTCATTGAGGGGATATATGTAGAAAAAATGGCGGATCACGGACTGGAGGTCATCATCGGCATGACCCGTGATCCGCAGTTCGGGCCTATGCTGATGTTCGGGCTGGGCGGAATCTTTGTTGAGGTCATGAAAGATGTCACCTTTCATCTGGCGCCGATAACCGAGGAAGAAGCAATACAGATGCTCAAATCGACCCGTTCCTATGAAATGCTGAAAGGCAAACGGGGTAGTAAACAGATAGACATTCATGCACTGGCCGGGGCCTTGCAGAGGATTTCCCAGCTTACTACAGATTTCCCACAGATTATTGAACTGGATATCAACCCGCTCATTGTCGGGGAAATAGGCAGCGATCCTGTCGTTGCAGATGCCCGGATGACTTTTGCTCCTGCTGCCAAAGAGGAAAACAGCTAAAGAGCGTCTGTTTACTCTTGCTTGAATGTAACTCTTCAGGTGGGTGCAAAAGAATTGCAGAACCACTATCCTGTAACTGTTAAGGAGTGCCTGAGATTCGTTCATTTAATCATTTAAGACTGTGAAGCGTAGACTTCGTGAGGTACTCCCGAAGAGTTATGTTTGAATCAGTCCATTACCTGAGAGTTTGGTATGAAATATAATGAAAACTGGCAGGAACAGTATAAAGACCTGGTTACGACTCCCAAACGGGCACTGGCAAAAATCAGACCGGGGCAACGTGTTTTTGTTGGTACGGGTTGTGGTGCGCCTGTTGAGTTGCTTATCTCCCTTACAGCCAGGGCA
This sequence comes from Desulfobulbus sp., assembly GCA_003978695.1. GTDB lineage: Bacteria > Desulfobacterota > Desulfobulbia > Desulfobulbales > Desulfobulbaceae > Desulfobulbus_C. The sequence continues at coordinate 2,772 of QNYF01000182.1, forward strand.
GGCGAGCTTGCGGATGTAGAAATTATACAACTTTTCACCAAAGGTGATGCCCCGTATGCTGATAAAAAGCTTGCAGAATGCTTTACCATAAATTCGTTTTTTATCGGCTCCAATGTTCGGGGAATGATTCAGGAGGGGCTTGGAGATTATACGCCTGTGCTGCTCTCTGATATACCGGTACTCTTTGATACAGGCCGTCTTCCTCTTGATGTGGCCCTGATTCAGGTGACACCGCCTGATATGCGCGGAAAAGTGAGTCTTGGTATTTCCGTGGATGTTGTCCGCAGTGCTACGGAAAATGCCTCACTTGTTATAGCCCAGGTCAATCCAAATATGCCATGGACCCACGGTGATAGCCTTATTGACGTCTATGATCTTGATCTGCTGGTTCCTGTTGAGAGTGAAATCATTGAACGACAAACCAATCCGTTTCATGAGACCAGTCAAAAAATAGGCAGGGAAGTCGCCTCTCTTATCCCTAATGGGGCGACTATAGAGTTTGGCCTAGGCAGAATTCCAGGACTTGGACGGTTGCCCCTGGCGGCCATGGAATTTCTCCATGAAAAAAAAGATCTGGGGGTTCATACAGAGCTTCTCTCTGAACCTCTGGTTGATTTAATAGAATCAGGAGCTGTAACCGGGGCCAGAAAAACAGTCGATCGCGGCAAGGTCACAGTCAGTTTTTGCATGGGAACAAGGCGGGTGTATGACTTTGTTGATAACAACCCCCTTGTTTGTTTCAGGCCGACTGAATATATTAATGATTCTAATATAATAGGAAAGCAGAAAAAAATGGTCGCCATTAATATGGCCCTGGAAATAGATCTTACCGGACAGGTGTGTTCTGATTCGGTTGGCGGTCGTTTTTATTCAGGCATTGGAGGGCAGGTTGATTTTAACCGGGGCGCTGCCCGTTCTGAAGGGGGCAGGGCCATTATCGTTATGCCTTCCACCAATGAGACTGGTACAAGGTCACGTATCGTCACCACTCTGCAACCAGGGTCAGGTGTTGTCACCACCAGGGGGACAGTACACTATGTGGTCACAGAATACGGTATCGCCTTTCTCCATGGGAAGTCTATTCAGGAACGGGTTATGGCACTTATCTCCATTGCTCACCCTGACTGGCGTGAGCAGTTGTTCAGTGAGGCTGTAGAGGCCAAGTATCTTCGCCCCGAAAAGGCCGGGCTTGGCGAGCGGTTTTTGCAGGCAGGTGAGGATTTTATGAGGACAAGCCTGCTCCTTGATAACGGGAATCAGGTTTCTTTTCGTTCAATCAGACCAACAGACGAGCCTCATATGCGTGATCTGATATACGATTTATCCCAGGAGACAGTGTACTATCGCTTTATGAGTAACCAGCAGCGGTTCACCCACAGGCAGATTCAGGATTTTGTCTATATAGATCATCGAAAAGATGTGGCCATTATCGGTGTCGTTCCCGAGGCACACGGAGAGGAGATTATTGCTGTTGGCAGGTATTATTTAAACCAGAACACCAATAAGGCGGAAGTCGCTTTTGTCATACGGGATGGGTGGCAGAACAATGGTATTGGTTCATTTATGTTCAGGCATTTGATTTCCATTGCCAAACGCAATGGTATAGGCGGCTTTACAGCAGAGGTTTTGCGGGATAATCGGCGGATGCAGGCAATCTTTAATCATTCCGGCTACAAGGTAAAGAGCAGGATGGAAGAAGGCGTGTACAGTTTTGTGATTGATTTTTAAAGCGGAGATGTAAGCGTTATTGGCGGGAAGACTCGAGTGCTCCCGGCTCGGCTCCTATCCGCCAGCTCGTTTAACCCGGTAGCCCAGCCTGTTCAGTTCCTGTTCCAGAAAATTTCGCTGGTCTCCCTGAATTTCAATGCAACCGTCTTTTACCGATCCACCGCAGCCGCATTGTTGCTTAAGAGATTTTGCCAGTTTTTTCAAATCTTCTCTGGACAGCGGAATGCCGGTAATCAGCGTGACGCCTTTCCCTTTTCTCCCCCTGGTCTGGCGCATTAACCTGACAATGCCATCGGGTTTTGGTATTGCCCGCGCTTTGGAGCAGTTGCATTGGCTGATTTGCCTGTCACATTTCGGGCAGATTCTGCCAGCCTCGGTTGAATAAACCCTGCGGTTTGAATGAGTATTTCTTTTCAAGAAATGACCTGTATGGAGGGGCAAACAGATGTTGAATCAGCCATTTTGTTCAGGTGTTGCGCGAAAAATCTTATGTTGTTTGTCCAGAAAGTATTTAAGGTGTTTGACCACTTCCTGGTCTAACAGCCCTGCCTGGGCATCTTTTTCTACAATGGACAGGCTTTCTTCCGGAGTTATGGCTGGCCGGTAAGGGCGGTTGGTGGTGAGTGCATCATACATATCAACTACAGCCATAATTCGGACGGGAAGGGAAATCTGTTCTCCGTTCAGTCCGTCGGGATAACCGGAACCGTCGAGTTTTTCGTGATGGTGCCGGATGATCTCAAGCGCTGAACCAAGGTTTTGCTGCAGCGGCAGGCATATCTGGTAGCCGGTCAGCACATGTTTTTTCATCTCATTCCATTCAATATTGCTGAGTCGGGCTGTCTTGTTAAGAATCTTCTGGGGAACACCCACTTTACCGATGTCATGGAGTATGCCGCCGAGTTTTAGGGATTCCAGTTCATCTTTATGCATGCCAAATCGCTTGCCAATTTCAAGAGCCATGCTGGCAACACGACGAATGTGACCTTCTGTGTTGCTGTCTTTTGTTTCTATGATATTTGCAAGAGAGATGAGAACGTTCTCAATACTGGTGAGATTGCTGTTGGATTTTTTTATTCGAACAAGCGAACTCACCCGGGCCAACAGCTGGTCACGAACCGGCGGCTTGGTAAGGAAGTCATCAGCTCCAACCTTGATGCCTTTGATCTTGGCCTCAACAGAGTCCAGAGCTGTCACAAGTACAATGGGAATCCGTCGGGTTGATTCTGTTCTTTTAAGTAACTCACAGAGCTCATAACCGTCCATATCCGGCATCAGGACATCAAGCAGTATCAGATCAATATCTTCTCTGACAACGCATTGTAAGGCATCCTGTCCACTGTTGGCCTGGTGGACATGGTATCCTTTGGATGAAAGCATGGATGAGAGAAGCTGAGTACTTGCCGGTTCATCGTCTACAACAAGAATCCGGCCCGAAGGGAGTGTGCCTGAAGTTGGTTCAGAGTCGTCATTCCATAAAACATTTTTCGTGGCCGAGGCCTTGGCTTTGGCAAGTAATTCCTCGGAAAGAAAGAAAAGGGTTTCTTTTGTGGCCGCATTCCCGGGAAAGGAGACAAGGGAAATACTCAAGCTGAAGTTGGGACCCAGTGTTTCAGTGATTTCACGGTGAATACGCTGGATGACTTTCTGGGCTACCGGCAGCGTAATTTCTACAAGGAGGATAGCAAAACGGTCACTGGCAATACGGGCTGAAAGGTCTGACTGGCGCAGTCCCCGATTTGGAGAAATGAAACTGGCAATCCCCTTGAGCAGAATATTCCCGGCCAGTTTTCCATATTTATCATTGTAGGCTGTAAAATTGTCAACATCGAGAAGAGCGAGAACAAATGGAGCGCCATAGCGGCGAGATCGCTCTATCTCCCGATCAAGAGAGAGTTGGAAAAAATCGTGGTTGAAGAGTCCCGTGAGGGTATCCTGGCAGGGATTTTGCTCGTCTAAAGAATACGTATATTGGAGTTCTTTTTTCATCAGTTTCAATTTTATCGTTTCTGGCAAACTGTTGTCAAGGCATTACATTGATTAATAAACAAATAAAACAGGCCATAAAGTGTAATAAATGCCAGTAACTGGAGATGACGGGCGGAGGTTATCGGTAAGAATTTTAAAAAACAACGGATAATCAACTGGTAACGGCTCTCAAACGGTAAAAGCAATCAAAGTTTTTTTATTCCATTGTCCGACAGGTATTTTCAATGATTTGCCATTGTTTTTTCAGTCGTTTCTCTGAAACCGGGAATGCTGTGCCAAGTTCAGGGGCAAAAACAGAGACTCGAAACTCTTGAATCATGGTCTGGTACAGGGCAACTTCCCTGCAACAGTCTGTTGCAGAATTAAGGTACTGTTTGTCAGGTTGGTATGTCTTGAGAAAAGGAGTTATTCGTTGTTCTTTCTGGCTGTCTTTGGCAGGAGAGTGTTCTGCCCGTTCGATTCTGAGAGCCAGAGCCCGCATATATCGGGTAACATCTGCAAAGTCTGTACGGTTGTTTGTGGTGAGAAAGTCTTTGGGCAGGAGTTCATTGAGCAGTTGTTGAAATGTTGCAAACCGGGAGTCGTCCTGGCTGTTGTTTTTGGCAGTCCGTTGTTTCCACTGGGCAAGACGGAGTTGTACCTTTTTTCGGGTTGCCAGCAGATTCATAATTTCAGTAAGTTGAATCTTTGCCAGCCTGAGAATGCCGTTTTTCTTGAGTTCTGTCACTTTTTGCTGGAAGTGGTGTTCATCAGGCAGGTCTTCGCTGACAGCAAAAACAATATCCAGGATGCACTCGGTAAGTTGATTCCTTATTTCTGCTGCAGTGGCCTTTATCCCAAGGGATAGCCATGAGGCGGTATGACCGGCGACTGCTGCCTTGCATTCTTTTTTTAATGCTTTAATTTCAGTTGAA
>QNYF01000189.1 GCA_003978695.1 Desulfobulbus sp.
AAACCTCACCCGGTTCAAAATATCGACTTTCGTCAAATACATCATAAGTTGGCAGCAACTGTTTTCTCGCCCTGTGAATAACACGGCCCTGATGAATAAGCAGGGCGGAATTATACAAGGGTTTTCCCGGTCCCTTCCGCTTTTCCACAGCGCCCAGAACAACACCGATATCTCCAATCTGGTCTACAAGCGTACCTAAAACATGATCATGCGCTTCAAGAAAAGAAGCCCGTTCCAAAAGATCCTGCGGGGGATAGCCGCATAAGGTGAGTTCGGGAAAAATAACAAGGGAGCAGTCTGCCTGTTCAGCCTGGCTTATGCTGCTTAAAATAAGATCCAGGTTATGGGCGAAATCCCCGATAACAGGGTTTATCTGGGCAAGGGCTATTCTCACGGGATTCTTTTTACTCTTGTCAGCATTGAGGAAAGGACGGAAAAATAACAATAATGAGTATATCTTACCCGATTGCGGGTACCAAGTACCATAAAAAAGGGGGACATCAGTTGATGTCCCCCTTGAATTGCCGGATTAACAACTAAATAATAACAATTCCGGTAACTATTCAGTTACAGACCACACGTTAGGCCAAAATCGTGGTACTACCTGAAGAGTTACCAATTCCGTTAAATCTTATTAACATTGGCGGCTGCAGGACCTTTAGGACCTTCCACAACATCAAATTCAACTTTATCGCCTTCATTAAGGGTTTTAAAGCCCTCACCCTGGATTGCGGAATAATGAACAAAGATGTCTTTACCCTCTTCCTGTTCAATAAACCCAAACCCCTTTGACTCGTTAAACCACTTGACTGTTCCTTGCAACATATACCCGGTGCTCCTTTAACAAGAGGGTGTGCAGCATTGAGAGGGAAAACTCTATCACGCATACAAGGCCTGCCGGCAGCACAAACCCATATCACTCCTGCACATTTAATTGATAATTTATTTTTATAGCAGAAAAATGTAATAAAACAAGGCAAAACGACACCTGACAATAAAAACTGATCATTTATGTCGTATTTTCTTCCTGTTGCGACTTTTCTGGTAGGTGTTAACGGCCCTGTTATGCTCCTTCAGAGTGGTTGAAAAGTAATGACTGCCATTATTCTTTGAGACAAAATAATACAATGATGTCTTCTCGGGATGCAGCACCGCCTCGAATGCAGCACGCCCGGGATTGCAGATCGGTCCTGGAGGAAGGCCAGTGATAACATAAGTATTATAGGGCGTTTCAGCCTGCAAATCAGCACGGGTGAGGTTACCGTTAAAATTCGTTATTCCGTAAATAGTCGTCGGATCGGATTGCAGTCGCATCCCTTTGTTGAGACGATTATAAAACACACTGGCTATTCGGGGCCGCTCTTCAGCAGACCCGGTTTCCTTTTCGACAATAGACGCCAGAGTGACCAGTTGATGACGGGTCAGGGAAATATTCTCAGGCTTCTCAAGCTGCTCCCATACCTCTAAAAAGCGGTTGACCATTATGGTGACAACCATTTTTTCATCCACCTGGTCCCGAACCAGAGAATAGGTTTCCGGAAAGAGATATCCCTCAAGCGAATTGACAGTAAGCCCCAGAGACTGAATAAATTCCTGATTTTGACAGAGCTTAAGAAATTTCTGCGGATCGACCCAGTGATCGCGTGCAAAAACTTTCGCTATCTGGAACATTGTCAAACCTTCCGGGACAGTCACTCTGTACTGCACAGGTTTTGCCTGTGCGAGAAAACGAAGCACTTCAAGAGGTCTCAGCCCTTGCGGCACACGAAATTCTCCGGCTTTAAGCTGTGTTCCTTCCTTAACGACTCGTGCTAAAATTAAAAACCGAATATCGTCTTTAATAATCCCCTGACGTACCAGAAGGGTTTTAATCGTTCGAACTCCGGCCCCTTTGGGAATAACGACTGTAACCTGCCCATCTCCCTCCCCGGGGGTAGCGACATACAGGCCGAACCAGGCAACGGCCCCCAGGGCAACAACCAGACAAAACAACAGGCTAAAGAAAAAAAATGAACGCATGAAATGCAACGTGAAGAATTTATTCCCGAAAGGGAGAAAAAACCGGATGCCATGAAGACACCCGGCCGGAACTGTTTTTCACCAGGCTATTTTTTTTTACAGCCTCTTTTTTTTCGTACAGTTTTACTTATCTTACCCAGAGCAAGCTCTACAACCTCATCCATATGTTTAACAGGATAAAAGCTGATCTGCTTACGCAGTTCTTTGGGAATTTCAACGAGATCCTTCTCGTTTTCAAAGGGGATAATAATCTTGTTAATTCCTGCTCGCAGGGCGGCAAGCGCTTTTTCCTTTAAGCCGCCAATTGGCAGGACACGTCCACGCAACGTTACTTCACCGGTCATTGCCACACCTTTTTTCAGCGTTTTTTCAACAATGGCGGAGTAGAGCGCAGTGGTCATGGTAATACCGGCAGAAGGGCCATCTTTTGGAATTGCTCCGGCTGGAACATGAATATGAATATCAATCGTGTCAAAATATCCTGATTCCACGCCAAGCTGTTTACTGCGGCTCCGGCAATAGGTAAGAGCTGCCTGGGCGGATTCCTTCATTACATCACCAAGCTGACCGGTAAGAATAAGTTTGCCCTTACCTGCAAGAATCGAGGTTTCTATGTGCAGCAATTCCCCGCCCACTTCTGTCCATGCCAGACCGATGGCAAGCCCTGGCTGCATAAGTGTATCCAGTTCCGCATCGGGAATAAATCTGGGCGGCCCCAAATATTTATCCAGGGTATTTTTGGATATTGTATACGGACCTTTACCTCCATCAGCTATCTTGCGGGCTGCTTTCCGGCAGATTTTTCCCAATTCCCGTTCAAGATTTCTTACCCCTGCTTCATGGGTGTACTGGGAAACAATACGCCGCATGGTGTTATCATCGAGTTTGATCTGACGAGGTTTGATCCCGTTTTCTTTGATCTGCCGCGGCAAAAGATATTTGCGGGCAATAATCATTTTTTCTTCCAGAGTGTACCCGGCAAGACGGATGACTTCCATCCGGTCCATGAGCGGTCCCGGGATAGTGTCACTACGGTTGGCAGTGGTAATAAACATAACCCTGGAAAGATCAAAGGGCATGTTCATGTAATGATCGGAAAATGTACTATTCTGCTCTGGATCAAGAACTTCAAGCAGAGCAGATGAAGGATCGCCCCGATAATCAGCACCAATCTTATCGATTTCATCCATCATAAAAACCGGGTTACTGGTCTTTACATTTTTCAAACCCTGTAGAATTCTCCCCGGCATGGCACCTATATAAGTCCGCCTGTGCCCCCGAATCTCGGCCTCGTCACGCATGCCGCCAAGGGAAAGCCGGTAAAACTTTCGGTCCATGGCCCGGGCGACGGCCTGACCAAGCGACGTTTTACCAACCCCCGGAGGACCTACAAAACAGAGGATAGGCCCCTTGGTGTCTTTATTGAGTTTCCGCACAGCCAGAAATTCCAGAATGCGTTCCTTGACTTTTTCCAGACCATAATGGTCTTCATCAAGTACCTTTGCCGCAATTTTAAGATCCAGCCGGTCTTTGGACATTTTTTTCCAGGGCAGATCCAGGATCCAGTCAATATAGGTACGGATGATGTTTGCCTCAGATGCATCAGGATGCATCATTTCCAGACGCTTGAGCTCTTTGCGTGCCACTTTACGGGCATGTTTCGGCATTTTTTTCTTTTTGAGCTTCTTACGCAGGCCTTCAATCTCCTGACCGTAGGCATCGTCATCCCCAAGTTCCTTTTTCAAGGCCTGCATCTGCTCGCGCAGGAAATACTCCCGCTGGGAGCGTGACATCTCCTCCTTGGCATCAGACTGAATTTTGGCCTGTACAGCGGCGACTTCCATTTCCTTGTTGAGTAAATCAGCAACAAGCCGCAGCCGTTTAACCGTATCAACTGTTTCAAGTATCTGCTGAGACTCTACTATCTTCAGGCGCAGATTTGAGCCTACCAGATCCGCCAGTCGTCCCGGCTCCTCTATATTGTTGATTATCATCATCAGGTCAGAGGAAAGAATGCCTCGCAGCGACATGATTTTTTCCGTCTGCTCGCGTACAGTCCGCATTAACGCCTCTGTTTCCACCGAAACAGTGCCCGTTTCTTCTTCTTCAACCAGATCAACTTCTACCCGGAAATGGGGATCTTTCTGTTTAAAAGATTTAATCTGAGCTTTAGACAAGGCCTGAACAAGGACTTTCAGACGGCCATCTGGAAGCTTAAGGGTACGCATGATCATTGAGACCATTCCCACCTGATAAACATCTTCCGGGGCCGGATCATCCTTGGTAGCATCTTTCTGGGTAACCAGCATGAGCAGCTTGTCACCGTTCATTGCCTCGGTCACTGCTGATATAGACCCTGACCTCCCCACAAAGAGCGGAATAATCATATAGTTGAAAACAACAACATCCCGGACAGCCATCATGGGAAGCTCACCGGGAATGTCCATATCCTGGATATTCTCGGCAAAATCATCCATACTGGTGGACAACGAATCGTCAAATTCCACGTTTTTCCTCCTTATATCATCAGCTTGACGTGCCGGACAAAAGGTTAATCAGCAGCTCGCAGCTGTTCAATTTATATTTTGTGGCAAAAAATAAACACGACCCTGCAGGAAGTCAAGACAGCTGCTCAATCAGCTGCGAAAAAACAGAAGACATAACGTGAGGAACAGGGTATCTTTTTTTCAATTTACTCTTGCCTTTTTAGGGCTTCTTCACAATACTGTTTTTCGTAATACACTCAAAAATTACCCATTGGAGAGTTTGTGATGCTTAACGCCGCCTCTTTCTTTGAACTGTCAGATTTTACAGACAAAGAAATATTTGCCGGAACCAGGTATGTCTGGGAGGGATTAAAAAACCTTAAATCCTATATGGAAGGCATTGACTACCCGGTTTTCACCCATAAAGCACTGCAGGACGGCATCCCTCTTCCCCGCCCGCTCATCTGGCATGAAGGGGCGTTACAGGATGCAACAGATTGCGTTATCCTTTACGACGACGCCACAAAAGGAAAACTTGCTGTGGAACGAAACGGCCGGCGACTTGAAGGGGCCTCCGTTATTATGGCCGGAGCCGTCCTTACCGGCAGGAAAATACTCTTGGGCAAAGGCGTGCTGATTGAAACGGGCGCACTTATCAAAGGACCAGCAATACTTGGTGACCATTGCGAGGTAAGACAGGGCGCCTATCTACGGGGATACTGCCTTGCAGGGAAACGCTGCGTACTCGGCCATACCACAGAGATAAAGCATTCAATTTTTTTAAATGATGCCAAGGCCGGTCATTTCGCCTATCTGGGAGACTCTATCCTGGGCGGTGGTGCCAACCTGGGGGCGGGCACTAAATTTGCCAACCTGCGATTTCTGGGCGGCAATGTCCAGATCCGGACAGAAGAAGGGCTCATTGACAGCGGCTTGCGAAAATTTGGCGCTATCTTAGGAGATGACGCGCAAACCGGTTGCAACTCCGTCACCAACCCCGGAACACTGATCGGAAAGGGAGGCATTCTTATGCCGAATACCACGGCTCCTTCGGGGATGCATCCCGCAAAAACAGTGATTCGGCGGGCGGCTTGACCTGATTTTTTTTCAGTTCAAACTCTGCACGATATCCTGAATTATAAAGATTAAAATAAAAACCGAGAATAATACCAAAAGTAAAAAATATCCTGGCAATCCTGTCCCAGGGTGGTCGCTGACCATTGTGAATATGCCGAAGTAGCACTACCACTATAAAGGTAAAGCCTATACAGTAGGGTGCAGTGGTCAACAGCTGCTCTACAGTACCGGCAAGAATGGAACCCGGGGTTATATTATCTACGGTTGAACTCGTTCCCAGGTGAAACACCAGATAGGCCAGAGCGGTCAGGACAAAACTTATCTTTTCACGTAACGTCTGCATATGAATATCAATATGAATACAAAAAGTGTTTACATTTTTCCGGACACGATGCCGAAAGAGGAAATCATGTTCCCTCTTGTACAGTTTTTTGAGCAGGTTGTCTACTTAAGACCTGTGGAAAACGACCCTCCTGAGCCGGAGACACTGACACCATTATGCCGGGAAGCCGTTGCCGCAAACCTCATAAACTACAACTGTCCAGCCCCGCTTGAGGAGCATAGAGAACGTTTTCTCCACCTTGTCAGAGAGCTGCAGGCCCGGCCGGATGAATTTGCGGCACAACTTTCCAATCTTTCGCTTGCCGGACTGGGACAAAAAAACTCAGAATCCAAAACTACTATTATCAGCACCCTTCTTCAGCAGAAAGGAATTAAGGAAAAGCAACAAGAGCTACGGTCAATGGTTCTCTGGCAGGCTCGTCTCGTCCTTACTCTGGGTGAGTTTTTTGACAGGGATCAGGCTGAATTACTCAATAATCTTGAGCAGATTTCCCAAAAAGAGAAGGGGTTGCTTGCCAAACTGCGTGAAGACAAACAGCAGCCTTTTTCTTTTACGGAAACCCTCTCCAGGCGGAATGAAAAAACGGGCAAACAACGCTCTCTGCGCCTTAAAGCATGGAGTCGTCTTTTAGGGCTGGGCAGGAAAGGGAACATTACTCCCATGACTGTCTTTGTCACCGCAAGCAGGGATGCCTTTGACCTCCTCACTGAGCAGTACCAAACAGAACAGAATCAGCACCCGGTCAAAATAATAGAACTTGAACTTCCTGTCACATGTATTGAAGAAAATCCTGTTGAGAAGATAATCGCATTTAAAGACGAAGCGGCAAGCCTGTTACAATCAATTCAGAAGATTGACCCGGCGGCTGCGTCTTCCAACAATGATAACATCGCAGCATTCAACACCAACTGGACCACGCTACTGGAAAAGCATTATCCTTCCTCAGACTCCTCACGCTGCCTGCTTACCCTCTATGCCCTGCCCGGGGCAGCGGCTGAAAAACTCTTTCTGGAAACATTTGGCCGGGATGAAACCGATATTCAATTCAATACGCCAACACCTGTTTCAGACTCTCCGGAGACAATAATAGGTATTTTACAATAGGCCTGCTATAAATACGGCTGAGTAGAAAGAGAGGCCGCAGAAATCGAGCTGAAAAACGATTTCTCAAGGGCTTATTAAGTACAACATCAGCATTTCTGGTATGTACGACTCGTTATTGTTGCAAGTTGTATTACCCGACACGATCCTGTTACAAAATTGAAATCAGAGATTATAATCCCTCTTCTTTACTGGAAAAACGCAGCTATTACTTACTCATTTATTCTGTTTTTGGGCTTTTGCAAAGACGAAATTACTCTTTTCCCTTGCGCATCGGTTGCTTCAACTTTCAAAAATGTAATCTGAACGACACCATAATGCACCCGGGGCCACATCCAGAATACAAGGAGCCCCAAGTCAAACTT
>QNYF01000128.1 GCA_003978695.1 Desulfobulbus sp.
TTCCCAGCTTGCCCCGCACGGCGCACCTCGTATAACTTCAAGAGATGTGATTGTCCTCCCGTCAACTTCAACCCTGTATTCGGGAAAACCAAATTGTTCACCATACTCACCAAGTCCCCTATGACGTCCCAGTCCACAACAGGTAAAAGGTGTCAGGGCATCTTCATTTTTTTTTCCTGACGAGACAACAGGAATATTTTTCTTACTGCATAACAGTACAAGATAATGCGATAAATCTGGGTGGGTAAGATAATCAAGGACCAGATCTGCCGAAAACGTTTCAGATACATATGTTTCCGGATCTTCAACAAAATCGGGGAGGAACGTATTTATTGAAATAATCTCATTTATTTCAATATCTCTGCCATAGTCCCTGATTCCTTGTATTTTCTGCTGTCCGGAACCATTCTGTTCAAAAACTGTAATTTTCATAAACGCTCTCAATTTGCTGTTCCCGTGAAAAATGTATATAGTTTAGTCACTATTTAGCTGTAGACCACACGTTGTGCCAAAGTCGTGATGCTACCTGAGTAGTTACCCTAAAACTTAGCCAAAGAGTACGATACAACCATGAAACTTGCAACCTCAGCTCAAATGCAGGCACTTGACCAGACAACTATCCGGGAAACAGGCGTCCCGGGCGTGGTACTTATGGAAAACGCAGGCAGAGGTACAGTGAACCATATGGTGCAGGAATTTGGTCCAGTCCGGGGAAAAACTGTCCTTATCTTTATTGGTCCTGGAAATAACGGTGGAGACGGACTGGTCATCGCCCGCCATACCCTTCAGCAAGGTGGTTTCCCTTTTATTGTGTCCCTCGTTCACCTTGAAAAGCTGCAAGGTGATGCAGCGATAAACGCAGATATTTGTCAAAATTTGCAGATACCGTACATCCTCTGCCTGAATAACGACGATATAGACATTCTGAAAAAGAAAATTCCCTCTCTCAATTTTGCCCATCCGGTTCACTGCATAGTTGACGCTCTTTTTGGTACTGGCTTGCGCAGAAATATCGAGCACCGATTTGCAACCATTGTTGAACTTATCAACAATCTTTCAACAAACCAGCATTGGCCGGTCATTGCTGTAGATATTCCGTCCGGACTTTGCTCCGACACCGGCCAGACCCTTGGTTGCAGCGTCCAGGCAAATCTTACAGTGACCTATGGTCTGCCAAAACCAGGCCATTATACTCATGGCGGTCCGTCAATCGGTAAACTTGCCGTGGTTGACATAGGCATTGCCGGTGCCAGTATCAACAAGATGTCTTTACAGGGAAAAGTGCTTGATAAAGATTTGAAAAAAACCATGCTTCCACGGTCCAGAAAAGGCCACAAGGGGAGTTTCGGACACCTTCTTGTCCTGGCTGGTTCAGAAGGCAAAACAGGTGCGGCCATTCTTTGCGGCCAGGCTGCCCTGCACAGTGGTTCCGGCCTGGTTACCCTTGCTGTTCCAAAAAATCTTAATCCAGTTTTTGAATCTGCCCTGCCCGAAGCGATGACAGTACCTCTCCAGAAATCTGTTCATTATTGCATCGATTCAGACTATGATCTTATCCTCAAACTGCTCACCAACAAAGGAGGCCTGGTTCTAGGGCCTGGCCTTGGCACCAATTCCCGGACAGCAACTCTTGTAAAAAAACTGTACTGCCGGGTTTCTCAACCTGTTGTTGTGGACGCCGATGCCCTGAACATCCTGTCAGAATCGCCTGAAACTCTTCTCCAGCCGGGTGGAGACCGAATCCTGACCCCCCATCCTGGAGAAATGGCACGACTCTTCCAAACCAGCACAACGGCAATACAAAGAGACAGAGTAAAGGCTGCAGCATGGTTGAATAAAAAATGTATTCTGAATGATCAGGAAATTATCACGGTACTCAAAGGTGCCGGCACTGTTGTTTGTTCCAGCAAAGGTAAATGGGCTATTAACAGCAGTGGAAACTCCGGCATGGCCACTGGCGGAATGGGTGATGTTCTGGCAGGATTAATTGGGGGACTTCTCGTCCAGGGGTATGATCCTCTTGATGCTGCAGAGTTGGGGGTTTACCTGCATGGCCTGTCAGCAGATATCGTTGCCGGCAAGTCACCTTTTGGCTACCTGGCCTCAGATGTGGCCCGGCAGCTGCCTGCGGCAATTAAAGATCTACAGCAGCATAATGCATTCCTGGGGAATGACTAAGGGGCTGTTAAAGAATAAGTGTTACAAGATTGCGCCGTTTTTTGTTCATATTCAAGGCGCAAAAATAGTTACATATAGCTGCTATGCGCCTATTTTTGCAACGCAGAAGATGGACAAAAAGACAAGCAAGATTGAAACACTTATTTTTGCACAGACCCTAAGCACAACTTGCACCATTTTATACAACCGTAACGAATCATAAAATACAGGTAAAAATAACGAGGAAACAAATGTTAACAGCTAAAGATCTCATGAGTAAAAATGTCATAACAGTAACAATTGATACACCGGTACAAGAGCTTGCGACGATACTTTCTTCGCATAAAATCAGTGGCGTACCGGTGCTGGATGATAATAATGAAGTTATCGGAGTCGTCACGGAAAGTGACCTGATTGATCAAAACAAAAAGGTGCATATCCCAACGGTTATGTCCATTCTTGACTCATTTATTTTTCTGGAAAGTCCGGGAAAAATGGAAAAAGAATTAAAAAAGATGTCCGGGACACAGGTAAAGGATATCTTTTCCCCGGAATTAATCACAATACAGGAAACAACACCGCTTGATGAACTAGCGACATTAATGGCAGAAAAAAATATACATACCCTGCCTGTTCTTTCGGGAAAAAAACTTGTCGGGGTGATTGGCAAGGCAGATATAATCCGCACAATTGCCCAAGGGAACTGAACTCCTGCCGAAGCAAGGGAAGTAAAACTCCCTTGCTATATCTCTCTATCTTTATACCACGCCCAGCAGTTGCGGCCTTTTTCCTTGGCCTTGTACATGGCAATGTCGGCATGTCGGAGCATTGTTTCAGCATCGATGCTGTCATCAGGACAAATACTGATTCCGATACTGGCACCAACCTGACAGATATGCTTTTTTATTTCAATGGGTTCATTCACAAGATCAATAGCTTTCTGGGCTACATATTGCGTACCGGAAATTGTGTCGGTGCTCTCCAGTAAGATCACAAACTCATCTCCACCCAGCCTGCACATGGAGTCAGATGAACGAAGCATGGAATTGAGTCTGCGTCCAACCTCTACAAGAACTTTATCACCGACATCATGCCCATAGGTGTCGTTGACAGGTTTAAACCTGTCAAGATCGATAAACAACAGAAAAAGCCGCCTCTCATACCGCCTGGCAAGGGCAATTGCCTGGGGAAGTCTTTTATGAAAATAATTTCGATTTGGCAGACTGGTTAACGAATCGTGGTTTGCCATATAGCGGATGAGTTCCGCGGCACGCTGACGTTCAGTAATATCCTGAAAAACCAGTACCGCTCCTTCGAGCTGATCTCCCTGGACAATAGGCGTTCCCCGGAAATCAATGGGAAAACTGGAACCATCCTTTCGCAGCAAACGCATCTCATCGTAATGAATTGCTGTAAAATTATTCGTTTTATTGAAGAAAGGACAGCAATCAAGATCAAACTTATCCGTACCTGGTTTAGACAGTTGGAAAACTGTATTATACGACTTCCCAATAACTTCAGCCCTGTCATATTTGAGCATATCAAGGGCTGCCGGGTTGATGTAGTTGATCCTGTGACGTTTGTCCAGGCCGCAAATACCATTGGGGGCTGCATCCAGAATCTGTTCATAGTTTCTGGTTAAACTCTCGAGTTCAAGCTTGGAACGATGGGAACCGATAATGTAGCGAATACGATTTTTCAGGACTGCCCAGCGAATGGGTTTACGAATATAGTCAATGGCTCCTGCCTGAAAAGATCGATCCACGCTTTCATCATCGTCAAAAGCGGTAATCATGAGGATTGGTGGTGGATTATCAACACTTCCACAAATCTGTTTACAGACCTTGGGTCCATCAAGACCCGGCATGGCTATATCAAGAATCACCAGATCAAAAATACTCTGTGTAACCCTGTCCATTGCCTGATAACCATCTATCGCCTCAACCACGCCGTATCCCTCACCTTCGAGAAATTGACGCAACAAAATGCGAATAACTTCATCGTCATCGACCACAAGAACAGTCGGAGTAATTCTATGTAAAGTTCCTGTATCCATACAATCCAGCGATTACACACCAATCTCAGGTTTTCCTGATTGACAGGAGAATAAAATAATCAAACGTTGTGATAATCAGATAACAAAAAAAAGAGGTAACTATTCAGGAGTACCTCACGGAGTCTGCGCTTACCTCTTCTTCCATTTAAGTCTGCTCGAACACACCGCCTATGTGAGGCGGCCTGATTGTCGCAGGTTAGCCACGACTCCGAGACGGGGTGCAACAGAATAGTTATAAAAATTATACATTGTAGTATATATTGTGCGGCAATTTACAAAATTATTCAAGTTGTTCCTCTAAAATCTTACGTACCTGTTCTGCTGACCGTTGAATTTTTATAAAATGCTCCTGCATTGATGCTAAACGATTTTCACGTGCCATGCTTTCCGCCTCCGCACAAAGGTTGGCCAGCTCAGTCGCGCCAAACTGGCTGCAACTTCCCTTAAGAGTATGGGCAAGACTTTCGATTCCTTTACTGTCGAGATTTTTCACCGCTGTTTCAAGTTCATTCATGCGGCGGGGCAACAAACGGAGAAAAATTCTCACGACAGGCTTAATATCTCCTATATTTTCACAGAGTTTATCAAGTGCTCCAAGGTCAACCGTTTCAGGGTTCTTTGTCGGGCTTTCCCGCATTGTGGACGGATAATACATCCGTTGTGACACATCAAGCTTAAACGATTGCAGATGTACATCAAGGGCTCTCTGCAGTTCAGATGTGTTAAGCGGCTTTAACAAAAAGCCATCCATCCCCACGGCCTGACACCTGTTTTCAGCAGTGCTTGTAGCATCGGCTGTAAGCGCTATGATGACGGTCCCTGATAGATTTTTTTCCTTAAACTGTTTACGTATCTGCACTGTAGCTTCAAACCCGTCCATAACCGGCATCCGACAGTCCATAAGGATAAGATCAAAAAACTGATGCTGACAAAATTCAACGGCCTGTCGGCCATTTTCAGCAACAGTGATATCGGCGTTGGTTTTGCGAAAAGTCTCTTCAAGCACCATTCTGTTCACTTCATTATCGTCAACAAGCAGAACTCTTGCAGGTTGCATCACATCTGCAGCATGACCGGAAGGCAATGGCTGACCGGCAGAATTGGCATTTTCCACTAAGGTTTGCCTGTCACAAGAAGACCCGACCAGACGGAGGGTGAACCAGAAAGAACTCCCCTCTCCCTCCTCGGATTCAACGCCAAGTGTCCCTCCCATAAGTTCAATAAGTTTTTTGCAGATTGAAAGTCCCAGGCCTGTTCCACTATACTGACGGTCTGACGGGCTTTCGACCTGCGAAAACGGATCAAAAAGTGTGGCCTGCTTATCTTTGGGAATTCCTATACCGTTATCAACCACTGTAAAACGAAGCCACTCTTTGGCCATATCGTCTATGGCCACGTTGAGCAGTACCATGCCCTCATCGGTAAATTTAATCGCATTACCAAGCAGATTGATTAACACCTGACGAATTCTATAGGCATCCCCCTGATAAAATTTGCATAATCGTGGATCAAGGACAAGACCCACCTCCAGCCCCTTGCGCTTTCCGGACAGCTTATGCACTTCTACCACTTCTTCAAGCAATTCCTTGAGATCAAACTCTTTCATTTCAATCGTCATTTTTTCCGCCTCAATCTTACTGAAATCCAGCAAGCTGTTGAGAAGGGTAAGCAGATTTTGCGCTGACGATTGAATGAGTTTAGCAAACTGATTCTGGCGGGGATTAAGTTCTGTTTCCAGAAGTAATTCACAAAGCCCCATCACGCCGTTCATTGGGGTCCTGATTTCATGGCTGATCATTGCCAGAAAATCAGATTTTGCCTGGCTGTCAGAGTCAGACTGTTTTGCCTTTTCGGCAAGAATACTGACCTGGTGTTCAAGCCGGGAAATTTTATCTCGTAATGCCTGTTCCTTTTCAGGACTCATATTAAAACAACCTCAACTGCCGGGCATTTGGTTTTTTTCTTTTTTTAACCGTTCGCTCAGGAAGAGCACTGATCAAATCTCCGGGGATATCTTTCAAAAAACGTGACCAGGTATGTTCCTTATTTTCTGTAAAACTCATGCGTTTCTTAGCACCTGTAAGATAAAGCACCCTGGCCGCGCGGGTCATGCCGACAAAAAAAAGGCGGCGTTCTTCCTCAACATGTTGTTGTACACCTGCTTCAGAGCCAATCCCACGGGGAGTCAAGGGCAACAGGCCCTCCTCACATCCTGTTAAAAAAACAGCTTCAAATTCGAGTCCTTTTGCAGCGTGCAGTGTTGCCAGCAGTACAGATTCAGCACGGTCATCATAAACAACACTTCCCTGGCCCCCCCGAAGATGTTCAGCAAATGAACGTACTGATTCAGCTGATGTTGATATTGTCTGCAGCCGGATAAGATCTCGATCTTCAGAATTCATTTGCAGATGCCGGATAAGCAGGGTAACTGCCGACGCAACCGACTCTTTTTCTGCTTTCATCTGACATTGTATACTCAAATCTCTAAATTCAAAAATTTTTTCTTTAATCTTGTCAGGAAGAATGTCCAGCCGCTCATGTAACTCTGCGAGGGGATCAGAACTATTATCAGGAATAAGCGTATCAACTCTATCAATTGACCGGATGCCGATACCTTTCTCTTGTCTCAATAGAAACAGTAGCTCTGCTTTATCGATCATTCCAGCAGTAAGCAGAAGAAAATAATAGACCACCCTGGCATCTCCTGACATATAAAACGGTATAACATCAACAACCTGAAAGGGTATCGAACGCTTCTCCAGAGCATTGGCAATGGCTTCTGCCTGCCGGCTCGTCCGGTACAAAACCGCAATATCTGAAAGAGAAAAACTTTTCCCGATTCTGCTGCCAAGCTGGTCTATCTCCCTGTGCGTTGTCCCACCGACAAGCGCCTGCACCTGTTGAGCTATAAAAATAGCTTCAGCCCCGGCATGCGCTGCCTGATACGAATAGATTACACCTTCGTGTCTGCCGGCAGCAACTGCTGGAACAGTGTTTTCAAGGACTTTACCTGCATTAATGACCTTTTCAGCAGCTTCAATAATTACAGCACCGCTGCGATAATTTTTAACCAGATAATGTTGTTCTGGTCGATGTTCATC
>QNYF01000153.1 GCA_003978695.1 Desulfobulbus sp.
CGATAAAAAACACAGAAAAAGTATTGAAGATATCAAAAACAAGGTCCGGGAACGGCTTGAAGAACCTATTACCGAGATTCACATGGTGGGAGGTATTCATCCAGACCTTCCTTATTCATATTACCTTGACGCCCTGAAAGGGATTAAAGAAGTACGGCCGGATGTCCATATCCAGGCCTTCACCTGTGTCGAGATTCAGCATCTGGCAGATCTGGCAGGGCAATCAGTTGGAGAGACGCTTGAGGAACTGAAAGAGGCGGGGTTGGGGTCTATCCCTGGTGGAGGAGCTGAAGTATTCAGCCCCCGTATTCGAGAGATTACCTGTGAGCGTAAGCTTGACGGCGAGGGCTGGTTGCGGGTAACCAGGATTGCCCATAAACATGGGCTGCATACAAACGCGACTCTTCTGTACGGCCATATCGAGACCATCGAAGAACGGCTTGAGCATCTTGATGCTCTGCGAAAAACTCAGGATGAAACCCAAGGTTTCCTTGCTTATATTCCTCTTGCTTTTCATCCGAAGAATACCGAGATGTCCGAACATTCCCGTACCACAGGCATTGATGATCTCAAAAATATTGCTGTTGCCAGGCTGATGTTGGATAACTTTCCGCATATTAAGGCATACTGGGTGATGATTGGCCCCAAGCTTGCTCAGGTTGCGCTTTCCTTTGGTGCAGATGATATGGATGGTACGGTTAAAGAAGAGATTATTACTCACATGGCCGGTGGAGAAAGTGAACAGGCGCTTGGTCATAAGACGTTGATCAGATATATTCAAGAAGCGGGTCGGGAACCTGTCGAACGAGACACCCTGTACAAGGTGCTAGAGGTGTTTTAAGAAGATGCGCACGATAATTAGCAGAGTAAAAGCCGGTGAGAGGATATCGGGTGCAGATTTTCTTCGGCTCGGCCATGAGGCGGATTTACATGAACTGGGTTTTCTCGCCAATGCCATATGTAAAAGTAAGCATCCCGATCCGGTTGTGACCTATGTCGTGGATCGAAATATTAACTATACAGATATCTGTGTTTCGGCCTGTAAATTTTGTGCATTTTTTAAAGCACCTGATGATCCGGAAGGATCGGTGCTGACCAAGGATCAACTGCTGAAAAAAATTCAGGAAACGAAGGATCTGGGCGGCACGCAGATTCTGCTCCAAGGTGGGCTGCACCCTGATAAACCCATTGATTTTTACGAAGACATGCTCCGGTTTATGAAGGAAACCGGTATTCATGTGCATGGCTTTTCTCCACCGGAAATCTGCCATTTTGCAGAAGTTTCCGGTCTCAGCACTGTTGCAGTTTTAGAGCGTCTTATGGCCGCAGGCCTTGATTCCATGCCCGGTGGTGGCGCAGAGATTTTAAATGATCGTGTACGATCCCTGCTTGCCCCCCGAAAGTGCACAGCCGATGCGTGGATAAGAGTTATGGAAGAGGCGCATAATCTGGGCATGCGTACTACGGCCACCATGATGTTTGGTCATGTTGAAACGCTGGAAGAACGGCTGGAACATCTCCAGAGGTTACGTGATCTGCAGGATCGAACAGGAGGGTTTACAGCCTTTATTCCCTGGCCTTTCCAGCCTGACAATACAGCTCTGGCAGCAGGTGTGCAGATAAAGAAGACCAGTGGTTTTGCCTACCTGCGGATGCTTGCACTCTGTCGAATTTTTCTTGATAATTTTGATAACCTGCAGGCATCATGGGTGACCCAGGGGCCTAAAATCGCACAGATTTCCCTGTTCTTTGGGGCAAATGATTTTGGCTCAACCATGATTGAGGAAAATGTGGTTGCCGCTGCAGGTGTTCACTTCCGTCTCTCCGAGCAGGAGATTCAACGTCTGGTTTTAGATGCCGGTTTTGAGCCTCGCCAGCGGTTGATGGATTATACTCTCGTTTAATCAGTGTTGTGCGCGACCAGATCGTCCTTCATCGTGCCCCGTGGGTGCTCCCCGTTGTTCAAGCACCGCTCGCCAACGGTGCTGTTGCTGTTCGTTCCGGGAGAATTGAAGCTGTAGGTGGTTTTTCTGAACTTCAGGGGATGTATTCGGATGCAGCCGTTGTCGATTACCCTGATTCGGTGCTTATACCTGCTCTCATCAATGCTCATACCCATCTTGAACTTTCAAACCTTGCCCATATAACCGCAATTTTTCGCCCGGAGAGTTTTACCGGCTGGATTGAAAACATGTTGGCAGAGCGGCGTAGATCAGGTTTTTCAGGTGAGTCTGTTTTAGCTGCTGCAGCTCAGGCGCTTACCAGCCAGCAGCAGGACGGAGTTATTGCGGTGGGTGATATTTCAAATACTGGCCTTCCCCGAAAACTGTCTGCAGCATTTTGGGGAGAGTTACTCTGTTTTAAGGAATTCTACGGGTTGAGTGCTGCAACTGTCAAGGGAACCCTGCAGGCTCTGACCCGTGAAGGCGACCAGCTCTGTACCGCCCATGCTCCATATTCAACCCATGCAGAGGTGCTTCAGGCACTTAAACAGCGGTCCTTACGACTTGGACATGTCTTTCCTCTTCACGTGGCAGAGCCGCCGTCTGAAGCAGAAATGATGAACAGTGGCAGGGGAGAGATTGCTGATTTTTTTCATGAGCGGGGATTCTGGAGTGATTCTTTTCAGCCCACCGGAATTGACAACACAGGTTCTGTGCAGTACTTACATCAGCTTGGTATCCTTGACGACCGGACGCTTTGCGTTCACTGTATTCATGTGTCGGAAAAGGAGTTTGCAATATTGCAGACAACAGGCTGCAGTATTTGTCTTTGTCCGGGAAGCAACAGGTATCTCAACGTTGGCAAAGCGCCTGTTGTTGACTTTCTGCGTCTGGGAATACCCCTTGCACTTGGAACAGACAGTCTTTCCAGTAACCCGGTGATTTCGCTCTGGCGCGAAATGTTTGTACTGACAGAAGATCATCCCGGCCTGGCCCCTGCCGATATCTTACGTATGGCAACTTTGGGGGGGAGCAAGGCCCTGGGACTTGAACATGAGCTGGGGTCTCTTGAGAAGGGAAAAAGAGCAGCAATGCTTGCTGTAGTTTTATGCGGTGGAAAAAACACGGTGCAGGATGTTATGGAAGAACTTGTCTCGCACGCAAACGGCAGGCCACCTCTTAAGCTCATTGGCGGAAGTGGCAGCTGTGTCACAAGTCGGGAGGCGAATTGATTTATGGTCCGTATCGGCATGGTCAACTATATCAATACTGCGCCAATTTATGAAATCTGGAAGGAACAGGTACATCGATCTGACTGGCAGGTTACGGAAGCACCGCCTTCAACCCTGAACAGAATGCTGGCTGCTGACGAGCTGGATCTTGGTTTTGTTTCCTCTTACGAATATGCTGTCCGTCCGGAAAAATACAGGATACTTGCTGATCTTTCCATTTCCGCAACCGGTCCGGTGGGCAGTGTCTATCTGTTTTCAACAGTTGCCCCGGAACAGCTTGATGAAAAGCTTATCCTGATGACTGGTCAGTCAGATACTTCTGTCTGTCTCCTGCGCATTATTCTGGAAGAGTTTCTGGCTCTCCGGCCGCGCTACCTTACAGGAGAAGTCTTTGGACCCGTATCTTCAGATGAGAAACCGGCAGCAGTTCTTGCCATAGGGGATGAGGCTCTACGTTTAAAGTATGATAATACGTATCCTGTTCAGCTTGATCTGGCTGAGGTCTGGAACAGAGAAACAGGACTGCCCTTTGTCTTTGCGGTATGTGCTGTACGTGAAGAATTCATTGCCCGCGATGCATCGGCAGTCCGTGAAATACGTGAAATGTTTATTGATTGCCGCACGAGGGGAATGAAACATCTTCCTGAAATATGTGAACAGGTTGCCCGTCGCATTCCAATGGACTGTGAGGCATGCTCTCTCTATTTAAGGGCCATGGAATATGATCTCGGGCCTGATAAACAGGAGGCTTTAGAGCGTTTTTTCACATTGTTGATTAGAAGGGGAGAAGCTGATAAAATGGCACTTCCCCTGAAAATATTTGTCTGAAACTCCAGAGTTAATCAGGAACAACATTTATGCAGCAACCCGAGGAAAAAAAGAAATTTGTCCAGGAGAAGTTTTCCTCCATCAGTGGTAAATACGACTTGCTCAACTCTCTGCTCTCCATGCAGATTGATCGATACTGGCGCTGGAAAACCACTCGTCTGCTGCAGGAATTTTCCACAGGCCCGGTTCTTGATCTTTGTGCGGGTACTCTGCCATTGTCTCTTGAACTCACAAGACAGGTTAAAAAGAGACGGGTGCTGGCAGTTGATTTTTGTGAAGATATGCTGCGTGCCGGTGTAAATGCCCTGCCTCGAGATGAGCGCAGGGAACGTATTTTTCCTGTCTGTGGAGATGGCGAAGTTATCCCGGCCCCAGGTAATACGTTCTGGGGGTGCACTGTCGCCTTTGGTGTCCGGAATCTTGCCCGTACGCAACAGGGGCTTTGTGAGATGCACAGGATACTCAAACCCTCCGGCAAACTCCTCATTCTTGAATTCTCCAGACCGACAAACATCGTAATCAAGCCGCTCTATTCTTTTTACCTCAACAAAGTTCTTCCCGGTGTGGCTGGTCTTGTTTCAGGTGATAAGGAGGCTTACGAATATCTTGCCTCTTCAATTGCCGCGTTTTATGAACCGGAAGAGCTTCTCTCAATGATGAGGGAAGCTGGGTTTTCAGCGGTTGAGCGCAGACCGCTCACCTTTGGTATTGTCTCAATTTACATAGGTATTAAATAATCCCATGCAGCCCAAACGAATACTTCTCGCCATTACCGGTGCAACAGGAATGTTGTACGTTACTGCTTTTCTTGAGCTGCTGGCAGCAATGGATGTGGACGTTGACGCGATTATTTCTGAAAGCGGCTGCACGGTTTTGCAACTTGAAAAACAATTGCAGCCTGAAGATCTTCCCTCTGTTACCCGCTGGTTTGCAGCCGATGACTTTACCGCCCCGCCCGCCTCCGGATCTATGCGCTATGATGCCATGGTTATTCTGCCCTGCACAGCCGGTACTCTGGGTGCTCTTGCGGCCGGGTTTTCCGGCAACCTGATTCACCGTGCTGCAGATGTCAGTTTAAAAGAGCGTCGCCCACTGGTTCTTGCGGTCCGGGAAACACCGTTGAACAGAACTCATCTGGTCAACATGCTCTCGCTCGCAGACGCCGGGGCAATAATTTGCCCGCCTATGCCGTCTTTTTACCTGCAACCGGAGAGCCTTGAGGACATGGCCCTGCAGTTTGCTTCCAGGATTTGCGACCAGATAGGACTGCATCTTCCTGATGTTCCCCGCTGGCAGGGCCTGAAATGATGAAGAAACTGCAGATAATGCTTGAAATGATCAAGTTCAAGCATACGGTGTTTGCCCTGCCATTTGCGCTTATGGGTGCGTTTCTTGCCACCCGGGGGATTCCTTCGTTCAGGGTGTTTTTCTGGGTTATCATTGCCATGTTCGGTGCCAGAACAGCAGCCATGACCTTTAACCGCATAGTTGATCGACGTTTTGATGCGGCCAATCCCCGCACCGAGAAACGAGCCATTCCGGCAGGAGAGGTGAGCCTCAAAGAATCCTGGCTGATGGTTATCGTTTCGGCATTGTTTTTCTTTTTTGCCTGTTGGATGCTGAACAGCGCAGCACTTATTCTTGCCCCATTTGCCCTGTCATTAACATTTATCTACTCTCTGACCAAGAGATTCACCTGGCTCTGCCATGTTGTTCTCGGTCTTGCTCTGGCCTTTTCCCCGCTCGGCGGGTGGGTTGCCGCCGCAGGGAGTCTGTCTGGATATCCCTGGGTTCTTTCATTGGGCGTATTGTTCTGGGTTGCCGGTTTTGATTGTATTTACGCATGTCTGGATGCTGATTTTGACAGAAAAACCGGCCTCTACTCAATGCCGGCTTCGTTTGGTCGAAAAAAAGCCTTTCGCCTGGCTGTTTTGTTCCATGCTCTTGCGTTCCTGCTCTTTACGATAACAGGAATTGTTCAGGGGCTCAATTTTGTCTATTTTATCGGGATAGCCCTTACAGGCAGCGCATTATTTTATCAGCACATTGTTGTCAATCCAAAAGATCTGTCAAAGATTCAGGTTTCCTTTTTTTCCATGAACGGCTTCATTGCCCTGACTCTGTTTGTTGCTACCTGGATATCCCTGCTGCTGTCGCATTGATTTTTTTTCTGAACGTCCTTAATGTTTGTTCCTGCCGAAGGCAAGACGTTGTCTTGACGGCGAAGGCATTTTAAAGGCAACCTTGATCCCGGGCGAAAACCCTTATTTTTCAAGGTCAGCTCAAGTCATTGCCCATGTCGGTAATTTCATTCAGAACAGGCGGCTGCTCCATGAAACACTCTTTCTCTTTCTTTTTTCTTGTTTCATTTTTTGTCCTTGCCGGGACATGTCCTGCTGCAGAGCTTCCCATGGCTCTTGATCAGAAAGCTCTGCAAATAATTTTTTCCGGACCTGAGAAAATGCATTATTCCATATCCTGGTCCGGCGGTATAAAGATTGGAGATCTCTACCTGACATTATCGCCGGTGGACTCTGGTGATGGTCTTGCCATTACAGCAAAGGTCACTGACTACGGGGTTTTTCATTTTTTTTACCCGGTCAATGACACGTTTGTGACATTTATCAAAGGCCCTCGTTACTTACCCTATCGATACGAGGTTCATCAGCTCGAAGGTGGTCATGTCAATACGCACCGTCTTACCAACTACGATCAAGAACGTTTAACTGTTGTTTATCAAAAGAATGACGAACCTCAAAAAAAGTATTCTCTGACCGGAACAGCCTATAATGAATTTTCATCTTTTTTTATTACCCGTGCTCTCCGCCTGACTCCGGAAAAAGAAGAAATTGTACCAACATTTGTTGACGAAAAACGCCATGAAGTGGCCGTAAAGGATCTTGGAACAGAAATCAGAAAAACACTCTTTGGTTCGGTTGATACCATAAAAGTACTGCCTGAAATGAATTTTAAAGGGTTGTACGATAAAGACGGTGAGACCATGTTCTGGCTTACCAACGATGAATGCCGGATACCTGTGGAAATCAATTCAAAAATTATGATCGGCTCACTTGTAGCAGAACTCGTCGAGTATTCAAATCCATCATGCTCTCGAGCAGAGAAAAAAACGAGTGCTAATTCACTATTTTCGCTCACTAGTGTCCGGTTGAGTAAATAGGTTTTGCTCGCAACCTTTTGTTTATTCGTTGAAACAAGATGATTTTCAAAATGATCGACTTGAAATACTATCCCTTCCTGGAGGGTCTGTTCGACGAGGCCCTGTGGGGGGTACAGGTAAAGT
>QNYF01000053.1 GCA_003978695.1 Desulfobulbus sp.
ACCGTTTTACCTGTTTTTCCTGCCAGCCTGAAAGAGGCACCTACTTCATCCATAACATCAATTGCCTTGTCGGGCAGGAAGCGGTCGTTAATGTAGCGGTTGGCAATATCAGCTGTAGCCTCAATGGCCGATTTTGAATACTTTAGACTATGATGTTCTTCATAGCGGGATTGCAATCCCTTGAGAATTGCACAGGTGTCGGCAACAGATGGTTCCTCGATATCAATTTTTTGAAAGCGCCGGGAGAGTGCCCGGTCCTTTTCAATATGATTCTTATACTCTTCATATGTGGTCGAGCCGATGCAGCGGATTGTACCCGCCTGCAGGGCCGGTTTAAGCAGGTTGGAGGCATCCATGGAGCCGCCGCTGGTGGCACCCGCCCCGACAATGGTGTGCATTTCATCAATAAAGAGGATAGCATTATCCCTTTTTTCTATTGCGGAGACCACGGCCTTAAGACGTTTTTCAAAATCGCCTCGATACTTGGTTCCGGCAACCAGTGTTCCCATATCCAGCATAAAAATATCAGTGTCCTGGAGCAGGTCAGGCACCATTTTTCCGGGGTCGGGATTCTTCTCTTTGCGGGTGATCTTATCTTCATGGATGCGCAGAGCAAGCCCCTCGGCCATGGCGGTCTTGCCAACGCCAGGTTCGCCAACCAGCAGTGGATTATTTTTACGCCTGCGGCAAAGAACCTGCATCATTCGTTCAAGTTCGTTGTCGCGACCGATCAAGGGGTCAATATTTCCTTTAGCGGCCCGTTCCGCAAAATTCACCGTAAACTTGGCCAGCGGACTCTCTTTCTGTTTTTTCTTCCGTTTTCCCGGCGATGAGGGAGGACTCCTTAACGGCTCTTTCTGTAAACCTTCGGGGAGATTATGGGAAATATATTCCACCACCTCCATCCTGCCCACACCTTCACTACCAAGAAAGTATACTGCATGGGAGTCGGGCTCGGCAAAAATTGAAACCAGTACATCACCAGTATCCACCTGTTTTTTGCCGCAGCTCTGGACGTGATTGACAGCCCTTTGCAGAACACGGTTAAAGGCGACCGTCTGGGCGGGTTCGCCATCAGTGTCCTTTAAAACCGGCATGCCCCCGGCAAAAAAACGTTCAAGACGTTCTTTGATGGTGTCGTGATTACCGCCACATTTGTCAATAATATGGGTCGCAAGATCGTCGTGAAGTAGTCCCCAGAGCATGTGCTCGACGGTGACATACTCATGTTTTTTGATCTTTGCCTCTTTTATGGCCTTGATCAGGGCCATTTCCAACTCTCGACTTAACATAATATATCTCCTCGCAGAGAATCGCTCAGCTCACCTTTTCAAGGGAGCATTTAAGCGGGAACTGATTTTTTCGCGCCAGACGGTGAACTGTGGCTACTTTGGTTTCACCAATTTCACGGGTGAACACACCTGCCACGCCATGCCCCTGTTGATGGACATTGAGCATGATTCGGGTTGCCTCAGCAGTGTCCTTGCCAAACACGGTTTCCAGCACCATGACAACAAAATCCATGGTGGTATAATCATCATTGTGAAGAAGGACCTTGAACAGAGGAGGTTCCTGCAGCTCATCTTTTTTTCTGGTCAGGGTTTCTTCCTGATGTCCTGATTGATTTTTTCCCATAGAGTGCTATTTCACGACTATCTATTGTTTTATGGTTTCACAAACACAATACATCAATGGTATCTGGAGCGTTTTTCCAGACGGTACCATTGCGTCGGCGGTTTTTTTCACAGCGATAAGAGCAGTCAGGCACCGCCTTCTTACCAGGCTACTCATATTGTAATGCTCAACGCTGATTTTGCAAGTTTCCTTTCGAAACTGGTCTCAGCATAGAGAGGATGAGGTGCTGGATGACCGTTTCCGGCGCAATTGGAGATCCCTTGAGCCGCATTTCCGCTTCGAGAATAAGAGGCAGCCATGATTGAAGAGTTGTCATGGAAAAACCTGCAGCTGTTTTAAACTGCATATTCACTGCGTAGGGATGACCGGATAGTTCGTTTTTCCAGCGGTCATTTTTTTTCAGTGCGGGTAAACATTGCTGTTGAAAAACTTGAGGAGCCATACCCGGAAAAACACCATATTCTTTCTGACTCTGCAGCGCAGAAAAAAGGAGTAGTTTCCGGGCAAAATTGCGCAGGGTTGCAATAATCGCCAGAGCATGAATGCTGTTTTCCTGCAGTCGTGAAGCTATAATCAGGGCCTGGTCGAGTTTTTTATCTCCAATGGCCTGGGTCAGCTCAAAGAGTGCTTCCTGGCGGGTGCGTCCTACCACGGCATTGAGATCCTCCAGGGTAATCCGGGAGGCCTCGCCAACGTAGAGAGCAAGTTTCTCCATTTCCATGACCACTGCAACTGGATGAAACCCTACTCGTTCAAAGAGTTGTGCGGCCACTTGCGGAGCCATGGTCTTGTTCATTCTCTTCAGGATTTGATTGACCTGGTCCTGCAATACTGCCTGTTGCGCTTTTTTTGCCTGAAATCCGGACCCGCTCTCGACACTGAGGTCAACGACCCTATGGCGATCTTTAAAAAATTTAAAGATTTTCTTGCGTTTGTCGACGTCTTCAGCAAGCAGGACCAGGAAGTTCTTTTGAGGAATTCCCGCTTCAAGAACAGTTGTAAGCTCCTCTGCTGGATCTCCAGCTGCAGGGGAGGGCGGTGAAGTCGTTTTTTGGGGTACACTTCGAAGCAGGGTATTGGTCCATTCAAGCTTTCCGGCAGGTTTGGCAAAACCGAAGCGTGTTTTCCATTGAGCGGCAGAAAGGCTTCCCGGTGCGTTGTCCGGGTCTGAACAGTCAAGCCCACCCGCTTCCATCATGGCCCGAAGAGAACCGGCAGCCTTGTCGGGTTTGTCGTCTTCCATGGCCTTGAGTGCTTTATTCCATAAGGATTTGGCTACTTTTTTGGAATGAAACAGGCGGGTGGAGTTGACCTGAAATATTTGCCTGCCCGGCAGCAGACTGAAGCTGCGGAGTTTGCTAAGAGTTGCATGGATGTCTTCGCTGTCTCCGTCGATGCTGTGGACGGTTCCTCCCTCAGCGGTAAGAATCCGGGTGAGTTTATCAGCCGCCTGCCTGCAGAGAAATCTGTCTCCAAAGAGCAGATACACCGGTGTGGTTGTCCCGTTTTCTATCTCGCGTAGGAGCGTTTGTAACGTGTTTCTGTTGAAGACTGGCATGATAAGAGTATCTGGATTTCCGTTTAAAAGTAGTCAGCTTCTGTTTGCTGAACGCTGGCAGCAGGATGTTTTTTATGTTCTTCATCAAGAATTTTATGGAGAATCGCTGTGAGAGAGCCGGGCTGAAGATAATCCTGCCCTCTGCCTCCGGCAAAAATAAAGGCCAGCTTATCACTCAGTTCTTTCCAGTTGATTGTCGATGGATTCTTAGCAACCACTTCAAAAAAGCTTTTGTTATAGGGGTTGTTAATAATGGCCATACCTGTGCCGATGGTCGCGAGAATGTCTATGTGGCCGAGAAACATTTTAGTGAGTCGCGTATAGGCTTTAACTCCGCCACAGGAGCCAAGGCTGAGGAAGCGTTGCTTATCGGTCAGGTCTTTGTCGGAAATGATCCTGTCCTGTTTTAATTTAATCAGCGGATCAGTTATCTGTTCTGAGCGCCAATAGGAATGACCTCTTTGGGCAAACATTTCATCGCCGCCCTGTAAGAAACGTTTAAGCATGAGCTTCTGTTCAGCTTCTCCGACGTATACATAGCTTGAATGGCGAATGACCAGGCCATTAATTTTTTTGCTGAAGGCTATGGCGAACTTTTTCTGCTGCATTAATGAAAAGAGTTGGACCAGTCCCTGTCCCGGGTTTCTGGCAGCATTTTTTATCTGTGCTTTTATTTGCTGTCGCATTGGCGGCGTCAGTGGCGAAAGAGTGTACTGTTCTGAAAGGCCGAGTGAATATTTATTCTTCAGAAGAGTTCGCCCGTTGGAAAGAAAAGATGTGCGCCCGTCGTCGTCAGGATGAAAAACTGAAACAGAACCCAGCCTGCCATCTGCTTTCCATTCGGCAAATGGAGTGCCTAAAAAACGGTTGAGGTCAACGGCCCCGTATCTGATAATAGTCCTGGTAATGAGCACCTTATCTTTGGGACCAAGCAGTTCAGGATATTCCTGAAGATAATACTGGAGAATGACTGTGACCAGCCTGGTAAAACTCTCCGAACCCGTGTCGGATTCTATGACCATTTTATTGATAAGATAACTGCGAGCTTCAGGTTCAAGAACCGTGAGCAGGTGTTTGAAGGTTGCCGAAAAGAGAAGGATTGTGTCTTCGTCTTTGAAGGCGGATTGGGCAACCAGCTCAAGGATCTGCTGTTGTTCTCCGGCGTCCTTTGGAAAAAAGGTTGTCAGTTTACCCTTCTGGGCCAGGCTGACAATAAAGTTTGAGACCAGCATGTTGTCCGGATCAATGGCTTTAAGAAATTCAAGCAGATTACCCTGGTGGTTTTCCTGAATACGTTTTTTAAGGATCGGGACAAGGATGTCTCTAAATGAGGAATCGTATAATTCACTTCCCTGCGCCAGCAGGGCATAATTGTTGGCCGATACCAGATCTTTTGCAACCTGGCTGCGATCAGCTGTGGTTGCCCGGCGCAGGACACCAATCATGGTGCCGCGGTTCCCGGCCCGGTAGGCGGCATAAAACCTGTTGCCGTATGAAAATCTGGTCTGCTGGGATAATTTTTGAAAAATTGCATAGATGTTCTTAGCCGACATCGCGTGCAGAGTTCCGTCTGAAATCTCAAAACCATAACGGTTGGTAATGGCATGGAGGTTGTTGATCTTCCATATCAGTTCTTCGCCTCCGTCATAAAAAGCCCGCAGGAGATTCTGTCTTCCCTTGACATCCTGCCGATAGTATTGGGCCTCCTGGACAGGCGGCGGGGTTGCGAAATATCCCACCAGCCAGTTCCAGGCGGCTTCTCTGGTCATGGTTTTTTGTTTGTAGAGTGTATGCGCATTCCAGGCGTCGTCTTCTCTGAGCTGGGTTATCAGGGGAAGAGCATCGTGTATTGTTTCGCGGTCCATCCCCTTTACCTGGCAAAGGGCTTCACAGGCCCATGCCTGTTTGGTGGAAAGACGGGCAATCCCGATCAGCCCGTCCAGTGCTTTTCCCGCATCCATGTCGCCAATTAAAAAGAACTGCCGGGCAGCCCTGTTGTTGGCATCTTCAAGGTTTGTCAGCAGGGGAATTGTTTTAAGTGCGAGATCCGGTTTGATGTCGGATACGCTGAGATACGCCCGAAAAGCCTTGCCAGCGTTATAATCCAGGGTGAGAATTTCCGGCAGAGCGTCAATGGCCATTTCCATGGTAGTGCCGGGAAGGTCTGCCCAGTCTTCAAAGGCAAGCATTTGTTCGTAGGTGAGGTGCAGGCGGATCAGCACCTCCCAGGCTCGCTGACTGTGCGTGTAATCAGCGCCCGAAAGCAGGCTCATCTTTCGAAATATCCGTTGAGAGTTGTAATCGAGTCCCCGAATAATCTCTTTGCCAAAAGCCTCCTGTTCAGAGGTCAGACAGGGGATCTGGACATATGCTTCAACCGTATTTTTCCACGTGGCATCACCGGTAAGTGAGGCCGCATTCACGGTCAAAGGAACTGAAAGAAGCAGGAAAAGAAAGCGAAGTGTCTGCATGATCTGTTTGCGGGTTTTGTTCATGGCGTTTACAGTGAATGAATGAAAAGTGATAGAGTTAAAAAAGGGTTAGCCCCTTTTGGGCACTGGGTTAATATTGATGGGTTGCTTTCCACGATGGCTCTGCTTGCTGCGATGGTTCTCTGGGGCAGCTCCTTGGTGGCCATGAAATACGCTTTGAGCTATTTCAGCCCCATGGTCGTTGTTTTTGCTCGAATGATTGTGGCGACAATCTGTTTTCTTCCCTTTATTCCAACGTTTTCCCGGTTGCCCTTGACCAGGGCGCATATCCTGCCCCTGACCTTAATGGGGTTTTGTGAACCCTGTCTCTATTTTTTATTTGAAGCGGCCGCCCTGGGGCAAACGTCAGCTTCAGAGGCATCAATGATAACCACCCTGCTGCCGCTTCTGGTTGCCATGGCATCCGGCCTGTTCCTGGGGGAACGAATAAGCCGTCGCACGATTACAGGCTTTATTATAGCGGCCCTTGGTGCCTTGTGGCTCAGCTTTGCGGGGTCGGTCAGTGAGCAGGCACCAAACCCGATGCTCGGAAATCTGCTGGAATTTCTGGCTATGGTCAGTGCTACAGGATACATCATTTTAATGAAACAGTTAAGCAGGACTTTGCCGCCGCTGTTTTTAACTGCAATGCAGGCATTTATAGGCACATTGTTTTTCGGCCCCCTGCTCTTGCTGCCGGTTGTGCAGCTTCCAGCAGCCTTCCCGATATCTGCCGTATTATCAGTGCTCTATTTGGGAACATTTGTTACCATTGGTGCCTATGGGCTGTATAATTTCGGTGTGAGCAGAGTTGCGGCCAATCAGGCAGCGGCGTTTATCAACCTTATCCCCGTCTTTACCCTGATAATGGGCTTTGTCCTGTTGGGAGAGAGGTTGTCTGGCTGGCAGCTTATGGCCTGTATCGTGGTTTTTTGCGGTGTTTTTTTAAGTCAGGATACTACTGAAGAATGCGAAAATGGCAAAGAGTAAAACTGGATGGTATTTGGCGTGAAGAGCTGATTGCGGAAAGATCAGGATGACAGCAAAAGGGGATGGGGATACAGGGGGTATGGAAAATGGCTGTCATGGTTTTTGCCGCAAATGCAACTGTGATCACTCCCTGCCGGTTTCGCCCGCCCGGGAAGCCTGCCTTGAGTTGATGAACCTGCTGAGAAGCGAAAAACGCATTGATTTCAGCATCCCGGCGGATCTTGCTGACCCGCGGTATTCTACGGATTATCTTTATGGCTCTGCCCTGGGGAAAATGTTTGGAATCATGGCCGCAAAAATCCCAGGTGGCGGGATTCGTTTTTTCAAGTCTTTTTCAGGACAGTATAACGGTGCCTGGGAGGTTCCCGGCTGGGTAGGACCTGTTTTTAACCTTACTGATTTTCACTCGATACACGATTCCCGGGAAAGGGAAATTAAAGCTCTGGGAAAAGAAATTACTGAGCTCGGCCAGGGTGCGCCAGGATATGGCACATTGATCCGCAGGAGAAAACGGAAATCACAGGAGTTGATGAAAAAAATCCATGAATTATACAGGTTGAATAATTTTAATTTTCAGGAGGCGGGTTTAGCAGATATTTTTCC
>QNYF01000117.1 GCA_003978695.1 Desulfobulbus sp.
AGTGAAGCAATTACTAAACTGTTCAGGATGAACAGGACAAAAGAAATCACAGAGTTCAAATAAAAAAGGCAGGATGCTTTCACATCCTGCCTTTTCTGGAAAAAGCCCTCTTTTGCGTGACTCCTTCTTACAAGTTTTTCTTCCCTGCCACCAGATTGTCTACAACTGACGGATCAGCAAGGGTTGAGGTATCTCCAAAGTTGTCAAAATCATCCGAAGCGATTTTCCGGAGAATCCGGCGCATAATCTTACCGGAACGGGTCTTTGGCAGACCTGGAGCCCACATGATTACCTCAGGTGTGGCAATGGGACCAATCTCGGCCCGAACATGCATACGAAGCTCTGCAAGCAATTCAGGAGACTCTTCTGCAGAGGCCATAAGAGTGACATAAGCAAAAATAGTCTGACCTTTGATCGGATGCGGCATTCCGACAACTGCAGCTTCGGCAACTGCAGCATGGGAAACCAACGCTGACTCAATTTCAGCTGTTCCAAGGCGATGCCCGGATACGTTGATAACATCGTCAAGACGGCCCATAATCCAGAAACACCCGTCTTCATCCTTGCGGGCACCATCTTCAGGGTCATAGGTGTCATCGTAGCGGTTAAAATATGTCTTCTTAAAACGGGCAGGATCCCCGAAAACGCCTCGCAACATTCCCGGCCAGGGCTTGCGGATAACCAGATGCCCCCCCTCATTGGGAGCAGCTTCATTGCCTTCTTCGTCAAATATGGCAGCATCAATGCCGGGAAGCGGATAGGTCGCTGAACCGGGTTTAAGCGTTGTTGCATAGGGAAGAGGTGAAATCATTATGCCACCGGTTTCAGTCTGCCACCAGGTATCTACAATGGGCAGTTTCTCTTTGCCGATATTGACGTGATACCACATCCATGCTTCCGGATTAATCGGTTCACCAACTGATCCGAGCACACGCAGGCTGGACAGATCCCATCTTTTTGTGGGCTCTTCTCCCTCACGCATGAGTGCGCGGATAACCGTCGGCGCTGTGTAAAAAATATTGACTTTGAATTTCTCTACAATCTGCCAGAAACGATCAGGCCCCGGATACGATGGCACGCCCTCAAACATAACAGAGGTTGCCCCCAGACCAAGCGGCCCATAGAGAATATACGAATGTCCTGTAATCCAACCGATATCAGCCGTACACCAGTACACATCGTCATCTTTTAAATCAAAAACCCATTGGGCTGAATGCATTGCATAAGTAAGGTAACCGCCTGTAGTATGGACAACACCTTTTGGTTTACCGGTGGAACCTGAAGTATAAAGAATAAACAGAATATCTTCTGCATCCATTGATTCAGGGGCACACTCGCTGGAAATATCAGCGGCGGCAACTTCATCATGCCACCATGAATCACGACCTTCCTGCATATTTACTTCGTTTCCGGCACGCTTAACAACAATACAGCTGGAAACGGAATCACTGCCTTCAAGGGCTGTATCAGCATTAGGTTTCAGGGGTATGGTTTTACCGGCACGAATGACCGCATCTGAGGTGATAAGCACCTTGGCCTCACAATCCTGCACCCGGCTCTGCAAAGCAACAGCAGAAAAACCGGCAAAAACAACAGAATGAATAGCACCAATCCGTGCACAGGCAAGTAAGGCAATAGCAAGCTCAGGGATCATGGGCAGATAAATAGAGACCCTGTCTCCTTTTTTTACACCTTTTTTCTTCAGAACATTGGCAAACCGACAGACCTCGGTGTGCAACATCTGGTAGGTGTAAACCCGGACATCTTCATCAGGCTCACCCTGCCAGATAATGGCAGCCTTATTTCTACGGCCATCGGTGAGATGACGATCAAGGCAGTTATAGGAAATGTTGAGCTTACCTCCGTCAAACCATTTTATGACAGGTTTCTCAAAATCCCATTCCAAAACCTTGTCCCATTTTTTATCCCAGGTGACCAGCTCTTCAGCACGCTCAGCCCAAAAGCCTTCTGGATCTTCCATGGAACGCTTGTAAGTGGCTCTGTACTCGTCCATTGACTTCACCCAGGCATTGTCACGCCCTTCTACTGGAGGCTCGAAGGTTATTCCTTCCTTGAGTAAGCTCTCTATTTTATCGTCGTTTCCCGCCATAACTCTCTCCTTAAAGCACAAAATTGAATGTTGGGTTGCTCGCTCCTGTCCCCAGGAACTATTTTGCATTATTGGCCGTAATATTATCTCGTTTTTTTGTCAAGAAATAACTTGGGCCGCATTGGGTAGCATACCATACAACAGAATGCATTGCCTTTGCGAATTGTTTACGGTATTCTTTGGGATCTATTGACTCCTTATTCTCTTTGTTACCACTTATTACGTTAATTCATTATGGCAGATCCTCTGGAACATGAAGTCCTTAAAGCACTGAAAAGCGGTACAGGGAAAGATACCATTTTAAAAAACCTGGCCACACCGGACAATAAAGATGATCTCATCTGGTACCTGAATAATTTCCCCACCGGAAAAGGACGCCTGGAAAACAAATGGATTAACTGGCTGCTGGTTATCCTGCTTTTGGCTGTGACTGTAAATAAGCTCTATTTTATAGCCCTGCTCCAGCTTAAAGCCATCTCCGCAAATATGTTTTCCCCCATGCTGTTGCTGGATCTGATTGTTCCGGCCATAAACTTTTTTATTCTCAGTAAAATAATACGTTTTCATCGTCAGGGGTATCAATTTATGGTGGTGCTGGGAACTCTTGGGCTGATAAGACCAGAAAACCGGGTCATGCCCAATCTCGCCTTCTACCTTGTTATTATTGGCCTGACAATTTTTCTCCTGCTGCGCCTCTTCCCCAAACAGGACACTCTTAAAGATTAATTGCTGGTGTGTAAAGCTTAAAGGAATCCGCTCATGTTCAATCTACTGATGACAACCCTTCTTGAGCATCGACTCCTGATCATGGCCGTCTTCCTGGTGCTTCTGATAATTTTTAATACAAAAAGTACCGGCCGGAATAAATTTATCTGCCTCCTTACGACTCTTCTTGCCCTTTCAATCCTGTACGAACTGGTTACAGACGAACCTGTAACCCGGATTCCCGGGAAAATAGACCGTTTTTTCAATCAACCTTCCCCCAAAAAAACGCAAAACGTTCATTATTACTCACTTCCCAAAGAGACGTTACCCCCGGCTGAGTAAACACTCTATTACTCTTGTCCGGCAACATAAACACTCTTCTTGACAAGATAGAAAAACATTGTTTAACTAAATGCTTAATTACTTAGATTCCAAATGTTCATGGAGAAACGCTTATGTACCAGCAGGTAGAAGACCTGGCATCTCTGCTCAAGTCGATATCTCATCCCATTCGCCTCAAGATACTCTGCCTGCTCCAGGACCAGGAGTTATCGGTAAGCGAAATACGTAATTCCGTGGAAACAAGCGGAGCAAATATAACACAACACCTTAATATCATGCGCAACCAGGGAGTGATTGACTTTCGAAAAGACGCCAATTTCATCTATAACCGGATAGCAGATAAACGCATCATCGAGCTTATGAAAGCCATGCAACAAATCTTTTGCAGTCAATCGACAAAATCTGCCTCTACACAAAATGATTAAGGAAGACGATGCCTCCAACCAATAAACTCCTCCAGTTTTCAATGCATAAACCCAGGGTGGTCACCGCCCTTATGGTGCTTACGACCCTGCTTCTGGGCGCACTTATTGTTCGGGTCCATGTCGATACAGACCCGGAGAATATGTTATCAAAAGATGAATTTGTCCGGGTTTTTCATGACAAGACGAAACTTGAATTCAACCTCTATGACGTTGTTGTCCTCGGAGTGGTCAACGAACACCACCCGGATGGCGTTTTTAATCCGGAGACCCTGAAAAAAATTGATATACTCAGCAAATTTGCCGCTACCCTGTCTGACCCGGAGAATCCCGATCGCAGAGTGGTTGACCGGGATATTATTGCACCTGACAATGTTGACAACATTCAGCAGGCAGGTCTTGGTCAGGTACGCTTTGAATGGCTGATGAAAGCTCCTCCCGCAACCAGAAAAGAGGCGTTGCGCATCCGGGATGATGCTCTTAACAACCCGCTGCTCAAAGGGACTCTTGTCTCGGAAGACGGCCGCGCGCTGGCCATGTATCTGCCCGTTACCAGCAAAAACTTTGCCCATTCTGTGAGCATAAATCTTCAAAAGAAAATTGCGGAAATCGGTGCTGGAGATGACCAGTTTTACATCACGGGACTGCCGGTGGCTGAGGATACATTCGGCACCGAAATGTTCATCCAGATGGCAATTTGCGCGCCCCTGGCCATGGTGATGATTTTCCTGCTCATGCTCTTTTTCTTCCGCAAACTCCAGCTCATTATCTCGCCTCTTATTATTGCCATGTGCACGGTCATTTCCACCATGGGCCTGCTCATCGGCACCGGTCATACCCTGCACATCATGAGTTCCATGATCCCTATTTTTATTATGCCCATTGCCGTGGTGGACTCTATCCATATTCTTTCTGAATTCTTTGATGAATACCCAAACCGGCTTGACCGCAAAACCACCATTGAGCATGTCATGGGCAAGCTTTTTACCCCCATGCTGTTTACCTCGCTCACCTCATCGGCAGGTTTTGCCTCCCTGGCCTTCACCCCCATTCCGCCTGTTCAGGCATTCGGCCTTTTTGTGGCCATCGGCATAATGCTGGCATGGCTGCTCACCATCGTCTTTATCCCCGCCTATATTATGCTGATAAAGGAGAGTAACCTGCATAATTTTGGCGTCAGCAAACACACAACACCTGCAGCTCACGGCTCTGTAGTTAACCGGCATCTTCGCTGGATCGGCAGGACCGCAACCCGCCTCCCCTGGCTGGTTATCGGATTTAACCTGGCTGTCATGGCAGTAGGAGTGGCCGGAATTCTCATGATCCAGGTCAACGACAACCCGGTTAAATGGTTCCAGAAAACCCATGAAATCCGTATTGCCGACAAGGTTCTCAACAACCATTTCGGCGGCACCTACGAAGCCTACCTTATCCTTGAAGGTGAAGACCTTGAAATGACCCCTCAAAAAG
Organism: Desulfobulbus sp.; assembly: GCA_003978695.1. GTDB lineage: Bacteria > Desulfobacterota > Desulfobulbia > Desulfobulbales > Desulfobulbaceae > Desulfobulbus_C. Next base: position 5,050 of record QNYF01000117.1, read on the forward strand.
CGGCTGACTGGCTGACCGGATATCTTGACCAGCGACTAGCAGAATCCCCGGCCATCAGAGAAAAGGTTCTTAATGAGATTCTCGAAGCAACCGTCACTACCACGACGCAGCAGGCCTTTACCGGCACACTCACCCGGGACTGGGAAGACGAACTCGACCATCTTGATGCAGATGATGACATTGGTTATGACAGATGGTCAACCTCCCTTGATGCCCTTGACAGGCTCAATAACCAGAAGGAAATTTTCAAACGGCCTGACATGCTCAATTACATTTCCAGCCTGCAGACATATCTGACCAAGCAGGGCGACGTGGGTAAGTCCAACTCGATAAGCGATGTGGCCAAGAAGGTCCATCAGGAACTTTTTTCCGGGGATCCTGGTCATTTTTCCATCCCTGACACGGTGAATGGAGTTGCTCAAACGCTGATTGCTTACCAGAACAGCCATAAACCTGATGATCTCTGGCATCTTGTTACTCCCGATTACACCAAAGCCAATATCTGGTTGCAGCTGAAAAGCGGAGACAACAAGGATATGGAGCGGGTGGTCAGTGACGTCCAGAATTATCTTATCGAACATCCCGCACCGGTAAAATTGAAACATAACTGGGCTGGACTTACGTATATCAATGTTGTCTGGCAGGAAAAAATGGTCACCGGCATGCTCAAATCCTTTTTATCGAGCTTTGTGGTGGTCTTTATCATGATGACCATTCTCTTCCGCTCTGCCATCTGGGGTGCGCTGGCCATGATCCCGCTCACCTTTACCATCGGCATTATTTACGGAGTCATCGGGCTCATCGGCAAGGACTACGATATGCCGGTTGCGGTACTCTCTTCCCTGACTCTGGGCCTGGCCGTGGACTTTGCCATCCACTTTCTGCAACGCACCCGGATGTCCATGGCCAAAACAGGGGACTGGCCGACAACTGTCAGTGACATGTTTGAAGAACCTGCCCGGGCCATTTTCAGAAATATCATTGTTATCTCCATCGGTTTTACCCCGTTGCTCTTTGCTCCCCTTATTCCTTACCAGACAGTGGGAGTTTTTCTGGCAACGATTATGTTGTATTCAGGCTTGGCGACCCTCTGGATACTGCCGGCCATACTCACGGTATTCAAGAATTGGATCTTTAAAAAAGAACTGAAAGCCCATGCTGAAAAACAGCAGGCACCCGACGCATTCTAAAAGGATAAACCATGAAAGGATTTGTAATCTCTGCGACTACCCTGCTTTTCCTGACAATACCGTTCTCCCCGGTCCAGGCCGGGGAATTGAGCGTAAATGAAATAGTCAACAGAGCCAACCTTGCATCATATTATGCAGGTGATGACGGTAGAGCAACCGTCAAAATGACGATCAAAGACAGCCAGGGGCGGGAACGAAAGCGAGAATTTGTTCTGTTGCGTAAGGACAGGGATAACGGGGGAGAACAGTTCTTTTTTGTCTACTTCAAAAAACCAAGTGATGTCCGCAAAATGGTCTTCATGGTTCATAAACATATAGGCGAAGATGATGACCGCTGGCTCTACCTGCCGGCACTTGACCTGGTCAAGCGTATTGCAGCCTCGGATAAACGTACATCCTTTGTTGGCTCCAACTTTTTATATGAAGATGTATCCGGACGCGGTGTAGAGGAAGACAGCCATGAACTGATTGAAACCACAGATGCATTTTATGTCGTCAAAAATACACCCAAAAAGAAGGATAATGTCGAATTCTCCAGCTATACCGTGTGGATTGACAAGAAAAATTTTCTTCCCATGAAGACAGAGTATCTTGATAAAAATAAGAAAAAATACCGCCTGGTTGAAGCACTTGAGGTACAGCATTTCAACGGCATTCCCACGGTAACGGTTTCCAGGGCAACTGATCTGACTACAGGTGGTTTTACTCTGGCAAAATTCCGGGCTGTTCGTTACGACATTGGCCTGGACGAAAAGATTTTCAGCGAACGTTATCTCCGCCGCCCTCCCCGGGAGGTA